>CAYYUT010000582.1:0-2422 GCA_964474935.1 uncultured Spirochaetales bacterium | reverse complement strand
GCAGGCTTCCGAGGAGCGACCAGTTGTTGTTGCTGGCCCAGCCGGCGATGACGGTCCCGTAGGCCGCGATCGAGCCCGCCGCGAACACGAACAGGAGGCCCCAGTCGATGTCGGCGATCACGAGCGAGAGCGTGTACTCGCCGAAGCGGTAGATGCCGCCGAAGGGAACGACCGCCAGGGACAGGATCGCCGGCACGAGCGCGATCACCGGGGCGAGCTGGTGCATCACGCGGTTGGCGCCGATCGGCACCACGTCTTCCTTCGAGAACAGCTTCAGCACGTCGGCCAGCGGGTGCAGCAGACCGATCAGGGTGATCCCGAAGATGTCGGCGCGGTTGGCCCCGATGCGGTCCTGGATGACGGCGCTCTGCTTGCGCTCGACCCAGGTGATCAAGGGAAGGAACGCCCCCATCACGACACCGAGGAGGAAGGCGATCTTGACGATCGTCTCGACCAGCATCTAGCCGGAGGTTCCTCCGAGGGGGCTCCCGAGCGAGCCGACCGAATCGACGTGCAGGTCGCGGAAGGCGGCGTCCAGGTCGCCGATCGACTTCGAGATCGCGTGGACGTCGAAGCCGCCCTCGAAGCCGGGTACGCCCATCGCGACCCCCAGACGCCAGAGCACCTCGCCCTCCGAGTAGGCCTCGAAGGGCGGCTCGACCGCGGGCGTCACGCGCTGCACCCGCCCCGCGTGGTTCGTGAGCGTCCCGAGCTTCTCGGCAGTGTGCCGCGCGGGGAAGACGACGTGGGCGTGGCGGTGCAGCTCGGACGGATACGCGTCGAGCGCGATCAGGGTGTCGAGCTCGGCGAGGACCGAGGCGTCCTCGAGCCAGCTCGGATCGAGCAGGTCGTGTCCCATCACGACCAGGGCATCGAATGCGCCACCGATCAGGCGTTCGACGAGGGCGCGAGCGTTCCCGTCGAAGCCGAGGTGACGCGCGCCTTCGCCGTTCGCGGCCTTCTCGGCCTTGATCAGGAGCTGGTCGCTCGGACCCTGGCGCGTGACGAGGGCGCGGGACTCGATGCCGAGACCGTCGAGGAGTCGCCGGAAGACCGCGAGGTCCTCGTTGGTGACATGCCCCGACGCCAGCCCCGCGACGACCCCCGGCCCCTTGCCGTCGACGTGCTTCTTCAGGAGCCGAGCCGCATCGGACAGGGCGCGTTCGTGGCTCGCGGGCTGGAGCGTTCCGTCGCCCTCCCGCACCAGCGGCTGGCGAACGCGATCGGGCGCCCCGATCTCCTTGTAGCTGAGACGGCCCTCGTCGCAGATCCAGGTCTCGTTCACGGCGTCGTTCCGGCGCGGCGTGTAGCGCTGCACCTTGTTGTTCGCGGTGCCGATGTGGACATTGCAGCCGTTCGCACACCCCGTGCAGATGCCCTCGACGTCCTCCAGGAACCACACGCGGATCTTGAAGCGGAAGTCCTTGGTGGTGAGCGCCCCTACCGGGCAGATGTCCGCGACGTTCATCGAGTAGTCGTTGTCGAGCTGGGTCCCCGGGAACGTCTCGATCACCGAGCGATCGCCACGGTTCACCACGGTGAGCTCGCTGGTCTCGGGGATCTCGCGGGTGAACCGCGTACAACGGCGACACAGGATGCAGCGCTCCTGATCGAAGACGATGGTCGGTCCGAGATCCACCTTCTTCTTCAGGGCGCGCCGCGGCTCGCGGGTTCGCGCGTGGGACACCCCGTACTCGAACGCGTAGTCCTGCAGCTTGCATTCGCCCGCCTGATCGCAGATCGTGCAGTCGAGCGGATGATTCACGAGCAGGAGCTCCATCACCCCTTCGCGGGCACGCTTCACCCGCTCGTTCTGGGTGCGGATCTCCATACCGTCCTTGACGGGCGTGTTACACGCGATCTGGAGCTTCGGGAAGCCCTCGATCTCGACCTGGCAGAGCCGGCACGATCCGTCGATCGAGAGCTTCGGGTGCCAACAGTAGTGGGGGATGTCGATCCCGTTCATGAGCAGACCGAGATCGTCGAGCGCCTGCAGGATGGTGCGGCCCTCGTCGACCTCGTACTCCTCGCCGTCGACCGAGATGATCGGCATCAGAGCTCGAAGCTCGCGGGGAAGGGACACTTGCGTTGCACGATGTGGGCTTCGAAGTCGTCGCGGAAGTGGCGCAGGAGGCCCTGGATCGGCCAGGCCGCGGCATCGGCGAAGGCGCAGATCGTGGCGCCTTCCATCTTGGCTGCGACGTCGTCGAGGACCGCCAGGTCCGACGCCTCCCCGGCCCCCCGCTCGATGCGCCGCAGGATCTTGTGCATCCAGCCCGTCCCCTCACGGCACTGGGTGCACTGGCCACACGACTCGTCACGGAAGAAGTACGAGACGACGATGCCCACCCGCACCATGCAGGTGGTGTCGTCCATGACCATCACGCCGCCCGTCCCGAGCATGGTCTTGCGCTCGCGCAGG
>CAYYUT010000581.1:0-2430 GCA_964474935.1 uncultured Spirochaetales bacterium | reverse complement strand
GGAGCGCCGGGAGATCCTGCGCCCGGCGTGCCCGGGCGCCAGCGTTCCGCGCAGGGCCCGGGCCGGACTGCTGGCCACCGTCGTCCTCGCCGTCCTCGCCTCCGGGTGCAGCGAAGAACCTCCGCCGCCCCCCGAGATCGTCCGGCCGGTCAAGATCGTCGAGGTCGGGTCCGGTCGCGGCGGCGAACGCCTCGAGTATCCCGGGACGATCGCCGCGGTCCGGTTCGCCGAGATCGGATTCGAGGTCGCTGGGCGCATTACCGCTCTCGACGTCGACGAGGGCCAACCGGTGAAAGAGGGCGAGGTCCTCGCCAAGCTCGACCCGACCGAGTACCGGGCTGCGCTCGAGTCGGCGCGTTCGCGCCTCGCGCAGGCCGAGACCGAGCTCGAGCGGGCCCAGTACCTGTTCGACCAGGGGGTCGGTCCCCGGGTCGACGTCGAGCGCCGCCAGCGCAACGCCGACGTCCTGCGTTCGAATCTCGTCGAGACGCGCAAGGCTTTCGACGATACCGTCCTGCGCGCGCCCTTCGACGGCGAGGTGGCACGCCGGCTCAAGGAGAACTTCCAGAACGTCCAGGCCAAGGAGCCCGTCTTCATCGTCCAGGATCTCTCGGAGCTCGAGATCAAGGTGAACGTCCCGGAGCGCGACCTCGCGTCGGGCCCCCGCGAAGGCGACCTCGAGAGCGTCAATCGCCGCATCGATCCCAGGGTGATCGTCACCTCCCTCCCCGATCGGACCTTTCCCGCCCGGGTGACCGAGTTCGCGACCACGGCCGATCCGGTGACCCGGACCTTCGAGGTGACGCTGCGCTTCGCGGCGCCGGACGATCTCAACGTCCTGCCGGGAATGACGGCCAAGGTGACGATCCGCCGGTCGCGGATGGTGGACGAGTCCATCGCGATCCCGGCCGTGGCGGTCGTCTCGGATCCCGAGGGCGCCTTCGTCTGGGTCGTCGATCGCGAGACGATGCGGGCCTCCCGGCGCCCCGTCGAGATCGGCCCGCTTCGCCAGGACCGCGTGACGATCGTCTCGGGCCTCGGGCCCGGCGATCGCGTGGTGGCATCCGGCGTCCATCAGCTCACGGACGGGATGCCGGTGCGCGAGTTCGAGCGGTGACCCGGCCGGTCGCATGACGGGAAGAAGCGTCCGTGAATCCGGCTGAGTTCTCGCTCCGCAACCGCACGCTCGTCCTGGTCCTGACCGTCGTGATGCTGTTCGGCGGCATCTCGGCCTACGGCAACCTGGCGCGCCTCGAAGACCCCGAGTTCACGATCAAGGAAGCCCAGATCTACACGGCGTATCCGGGGGCCTCGGCGGCCGAGGTCGAGGAGGAGGTGAGCGACAAGATCGAGATCGCGGTCCAGAAGCTCGGTCAGCTCGAGCAGGTCACCTCGAAATCGGATCGTGGCCTCTCGGTCGTCCAGGTGGAGATCAAGGATCGCTACGACAAGTTCGCCTTGCCGCAGGTCTGGGACGAGCTGCGCCGCAAGGTCGGCGACGTGCAGGGCGATCTCCCTCCTGGAGCCGGGCCCTCGCTGGTGGTGGACGACTTCGGGGACGTCTGGGGGATCTTCGTCGCCATCTACGGGCCAGAGTACAGCTACGCCGAGCTCGAGGAGGTCGCGAAGCTCTATCGCCGCGAGCTGCTGCTCGTGGACGACGTCGCCAAGATCGACTTCTGGGGAACGCGCACCGAGGCCGTCTACGTCGAGCCTTCCCGCGAGAGGATGTCGCAGCTCTCGATTCCCCTGTCCGAGATCATCGCTGCGCTACGGGCGAAGAACGTGGTGGCCGACGCGGGCGAAGTGAAGGTGGGGCGCGAGTTCGTCGCGATCGACCCGACCGGCACCTTCGACACCGTGGCGGAGTTCGAGGGCCTCCTGATCCGTGGGGAGGAAGGCCGGCAGATCTACCTGCGCGACGTGGCGAGCGTTCGGCGTGGCTATCTCGAGCCGCCGGCGAAGCTCATGCGTTACGACGGCCACGAGGCGATCGGACTCGGCATCTCGACCGTCGCCGGTGGGAACGTCGTCACCATGGGCCAGGCCATCGCGGTCCGAGCAGAGCAATTGCTCGAGCAGGTGCCGCTCGGGGTCCAGGTCGGAGTCATCTCGCTCCAGTCGAGCGCCGTGACGGCGGCCATCTCGAGCTTCATTTCGAGCCTCCTTCAGGCCGTCGCGATCGTCGTGGTCGTATTGCTCGCGTTCATGGGACTGCGCAGCGGGCTCCTGATCGGCTTCATCCTGCTGCTCACGATCGTTGCCACCTTCATCTTCATGGGCCCCTACGACATCGCGCTCGAGCGGATCTCGCTCGGCGCGCTGATCATCGCGCTCGGGATGCTGGTCGACAACGCGATCGTGGTGGTCGATGGCATGTTGGTGCGGATGCAGAAGGGCCCGGATGCCGGGTCGGCCGCCATCGACGTG
>CAYYUT010000580.1:0-2436 GCA_964474935.1 uncultured Spirochaetales bacterium | reverse complement strand
CGTCTTCGCGGCCTCGGCCGCGACGGCCGCCATCTGGACATGACTGAGCCCCATGCCGCCCCACTCCTCGGGCATGTGCGGCAGCCAGAGACCCCATTCCTTGGCCGCCTTCCGCATGCGGATCACCTGGGCCACGAGCACATCGCGGTCGCCCTCGTGCTCGGCGATCTCGGCCTCGCCCGGCCGGATCACCTCCTGGCAGAACTGGCGGACGCGATGACGAACCTCTTCGATCTCGGGCGGGAAGCTGAAGTCGATGGCCATGGGATGCACCTCGGGTTGGCTCCGGAGAGCGGCAGCCCCGACAGCATCGTTCGTCTCGCGCCGCGCCGCTAGGGCGTCGGCGCGTCCGGCATGAAGTAGCGGAAGTCGGGACCCGAGGCGTGGGGGAGCTCGTCGCCGTCGACCTCGGGGATGTCGAAACGCTTGCGGATCTCTCCGAACGCGTCGATGGCCCGGTCGAGGTGCTCGACGGTGTGGGCCGGCATCGTGCTGCTCCGGATCAGGGCCTGGCCGTAGGGCACGGCCGGGTAGATCACGGGGGTCGCGAAGACACCCAGGTCGAGCAGCTCGCGGCAGATCCGGAAGGAGAGCGACTCCGACCCGACGAGCACCGGAATGATCGGCATCCTCGTACCCATGGTATGGAAGCCGAGCGCCTCGAAACCCTCGCGCAGGTAGCGCGCGTTGGCCCAGAGACGATCGAAGCGCTCGGGCTCGCGGCGCATGATGCGGAGCGCGGTGAGCGCCGCCATGCCCGAGGCCGGGGGCAGACCAGCCGAGAAGAGCAGCGTCCGCGCGTGGTGGCGCAGGTACTCGATCACCGGACCGTCGGCCGCGACGAACCCGCCGATGCTCGCGAGCGACTTGCTGAAGGTGCCGAAGATCACGTCGACGTCGTCGGTCACGCCCTGCGCCGCGCAGGCGCCCGCCCCCTGCGGGCCGAGCACGCCGATCCCATGGGCGTCGTCGGCATAGATCCGGAACCCGAAGCGCCGCTTGAGCTCGACGATCTCGGTCAGGTCGAGGAGCCGGCCCGTCATCGAGAAGACCGTGTCGGTGATCACCATGGCGTGGGGCCAGATCTCACGCTCCGAGAGCTGGCGCTCGAGATCGGCCGCGTCCTCGAAGACGCGCAGCTCGGCCCGCGCGAGGCGACAGCCGTCGATCAGGCTGGCGTGGTTCTCGGCCTCCGAGAAGAGCACGGTGCCGGGTTGGGCACCGAGCGCCGCCACGGTTCCGTGGTTCGCGAGGAACCCGGCCGAGAAGACCAACGCCCGGGGCTTGCCGACGAGCGCGGCGAGCTCGTCCTCGAGCATCTCGTGGATGTCGAGATTCCCGTTCAGGAGCCGCGAGCCGGTGCAGCCGGCCCCGTAGCGCTCGATGGCGTCGTGCGCCGCGCGCAGGACCTCGGGGGGGTGGGTGGGCCCGAGGTTGTTGTTGGAGCCGAGCATCACCACGTTCTTCCGGTCTCCGACCTCGACGACGGGACCGTCCGAGCTCGAGAGCGCCTGGAAGTAGGGATAGATGCCAGCCGCCTTGGCGTACTTCGGCGCCTCGTAGGCGTAGCAGGGATCGAAGATGTCCATCGATGTCTCCAGGGGGGCCGAAGAGACCTGAGAAGGTGCTTCTTCTGAGCGCATTCGCAACGGGAAGACCCCCCCGAGGGAAAATTCAGGCGCCCGCCGCGGGGCGCTCCTCGGCGGGCAGGCCCGACCAGCGGGTGCCGTCGGCCGGGCCGGCCGCCGGGCGCACGTCCACCGGAATCCCGGTCAGACGCGCCATCCCCGACACGCGCTCGAGCGCGTCGGGCCCGTCCGCGGCGAGCAGATTCACGTTCACCCCCGTGGTCTTGTTCGCCACCGAGAGCCCCTGGGCGTGCTGGTGCCCCCATCCATGCGGCAGCGCCACGCTGCCCGGGATCAGATCGTCGAGGAGCTTCACGGCGATCCGCACGGTGGCGGTGCGGGTGGAGACATCGGCCAGGTCGCCCTCGGCGAGCCCGATGCGCTCGGCGTCCTTCGGGTGCACGTACAGGTAGTTGGACTGACGCGGGCCGGCGACGAATTGCTCGATGTTGTGGGTCCAGGAGTTGTGGGTGGTGTGGGCCCGCTTGGTGATCAGACGGAGCTTGCCGGCGTCGGCCTGCTCGCGCTTGAAGATGGCCTCGAGTGCGCCGGCCGCCTCGAGCAGGGGCTCGGGCGCCAGGTGGACCTTCCCGTCCCCGGTCACCACGCGCTTGCCGAGAAAGCTCCCCGCCGCGTGGTCGGGTCGCAGCCGACCGTGCCGCTCCCGGAAGAGCTTCTCGAAGCTGCCCTGGCCGGTGGCGCGAAGCAGCAGGGAGAGCAGCGCCTCCTGGGGCACGAGCGGCTGCTCATCCGGGTGCTTTCGCGCACGCCGGTTGCGGGCCCACTCGAGCAGGCGCACCGCGCTGCC
>CAYYUT010000579.1:0-2450 GCA_964474935.1 uncultured Spirochaetales bacterium | reverse complement strand
GCAGGCGCTTCTTCGGATTCGACCGCGTCCTCGGCCCGCACCGCGAGGCCGGCGAGCACGACGACGATGGCGGTCGCGCGGGCGAGCAGGCGTCTGGGCCTGCCGCGGCGAGGCATCGCCGGCGGGCCGTCGGCCGTCGGGCAGGGCGGGACTCGGGTGCGCATGCGGCTCGGAGCGTGGCAAACCGTGGAGGACGACGCCCCCCACCGACCGCGCCCCGCCTCGCGGGACGCGCTGCGTGGCGGCCGGCGGCTCGACTCTCGGGACGGATCCGCCTGCGGTAGGGTCCGCCAGCATGGAGTCCCCGGCGCTCGTCACGGCCGATCTCGGACCCGTCTGGCAGGAGCCGGAGCTCCTCGCCCTGCACCGCCTGCCGGCCCGGGCGATCCTGGTGCCCTTCCCGAGCGTCGAGCTGGCCGCTACCGGCGATCGGGCCCGCTCGCCCTGGTTTCGCGACCTCTCCGGTCGCTGGAAGTTCCGGCTCTTCGAGCGACCCGGCGACGTGCCCTCGTCGGCCGTCGCGCGCGACGCCGACCTGTCCGACTGGTCCGAGCTCGAGGTGCCGGGCCACTGGACGCTCCAGGGATGGGATCGCCCCCACTACACCAACGTCCAGATGCCCTTCCCCGAGCCCCCGCCCTTCGTGCCGGACCGCAACCCGACAGGGGTCCACCGGACCCGCTTCGAGCTTCCCGAGGCCTGGCGGGGCCGTCGCGTCGTGCTCCACGTCGGAGGCGCCGAGTCGCTCGCCTACGTGCACCTGAACGGTCGCTTCGTGGGACTCGGAAAGGACTCGCGTCTGCCGTCCGAGTACGACCTCACCGACGTGATCGAGCCCGGCTGGAACGAGCTCGCGATCAGCGTGGTGCGCTGGTCGGATGCCAGCTTCGTCGAGGACCAGGACCACTGGTGGATGGGCGGAATCCATCGCGAGGTGTGGCTCTTCGCGACCGAGCGGGTCCACGTCGCCGATCTCGAGGTGGTGGCCGACTGGGATCCCGAGTCGGAACGCGCTCGCCTCGACGTGGCCACCCGGGTGGCGTTCGGGCGGACGCCCGAGGACGGCTGGCGAGTGCGACTCGAGCTGTTGGGACCGGGCGGCCGCCGGGCCTCGAGGCGTGCGCTCGAAGCGCCGGTCCCCGTCGCCCACCCGTTCTGGGGTCTGAAGGCCTTCACCTTCGAGGGGCACGTCGCGCGGATCGAGACCGACGTGCCTCGCGCGCGGCCCTGGTCGGCCGAGGCCCCGAACCTGTATCGCCTGATCACGTCGCTCCTGGATCCGAACGGCGAAGTGCGCGAGGTGGTGGGTTGCCGGGTCGGCTTCCGGCGCGTCGAGATCCGTGACCGCGCGCTGCGGGTGAACGGGCATGCCATCCGAGTCCGGGGCGTGAATCGTCACGATCACGATCCGCAGCGCGGGAAGGCCGTGACCCGCGAGCAGATCCGAGAAGACGTGCGGCTGATGAAGCGGTTCCACTTCAACGCCGTGCGCACGGCCCACTATCCCAACGATCCCTACTTCTACGAGTGCTGCGACGAGCTCGGTCTCTACGTCGTCGACGAGGCCAACGTCGAATCCCACGCCTTCATGCAGAGCCTGATCCACGACGCCCGCTACGAGCACGCCGTGCTCGACCGTGTCTTGCGGATGGTGCGCCGCGACCGCAACCATGCCTGCCTGGTGATGTGGTCGCTCGGGAACGAATCCGGGTACGGTCCGATCCACGACGCAGCGAGCGCCCATCTCCGTCACCTCGATCCGCGGCGCCCGATCGCCTACGAGGGATCGATCGGGGCCGCGCGCGCCCGCCTCGGCTTCTCGGGCCGGGATCCCGGGGCCGCGCTCTACGCGGCCCATGCCGAGGCCGACGTGATCGCACCGATGTATCCCGAGATCGACGAGATCGTTCGCTGGGCCCGTCGTTCGCGCGACCCGCGCCCCCTGATCATGTGCGAGTACTCCCACGCCATGGGCAACAGCAACGGCAGCCTGGCCGACTACTGGCGGGCCATCGATGCCACGCCGGGCCTGCAGGGCGGCTTCATCTGGGACTGGGTCGATCAGGGGCTCGAACGGCGGACGCCCGACGGCCGGCGCTTCTGGGCCTATGGCGGCGATTTCGGCGACGAGCCCCACGACGCGAACTTCTGCATCAACGGGCTGGTCGGTCCCGATCGGTCGCCCCATGCCGCGATCCACGAGTGGACGAGGATCGCCCAGCCGGTCGAGGTCGAGGCGGCCGACCTCGCGCGCGGGCGCGTCCGGATCGTCAACCGCCACGAGGTCTCCTCGCTCGACGGGCTCCGTGGAGACTGGGAGCTCGCCGTGGACGGATCGGTCGTCGCCAGGGGCCGCGTGCCCCGGCTCGAGGTCGAGCCGGGCCAGTCGAGAGTGGTCGCGCTCGGCTTCCGTCGACCGCGGCTCCTGCCGGGCGAGGAATGCCACCTGC
>CAYYUT010000578.1:0-2461 GCA_964474935.1 uncultured Spirochaetales bacterium | reverse complement strand
AGGTACGCCACGGCCGCCATGGGAACCGTGGTGATGGTCGCGCTCAGGCGCGCAAGCGCGTGCCGTAGAGCAGGCCCACCAGGCCGAAGCCAACGAGCAGGGCACCCGCCGGCTCCGGAACCGGCGTCCCGCGGAGCGGCGACCCGTCGATGGCACGCTCGAGGAGGTGGGCGACGAACGCGTCCTGGCGATTCCGCTGCTCGTCCCCCCTCCTGCTGTTCTTCCCGAACTCGGGGACGCTGGCCGAGTGGGTCCTCACGGGAGGAATCGTCGCGCGCCAGAGCCTGGCCGCGGCCGACTGCGACGCGGATGGGGACGGAGCCTTCGACCTCGACGACCTGTTCGAGTTCGTTCGCAACCGATTCCTGCCGGCCGATCCCCCGCTCGATGTCTTCGACGTCGACGGGGACGGTGTGCTCACGGCCGCCGACCTGGCCGCCTGCAGCGAGCTCTGTCAGGACGACGACTGCACACGCTTCTCGAACGCGGTGTAGAGCTTCGTGATCCGACGCTCCGGCGGCTGATCGCGCTCTGTGCCGCCTCGGCCCGTCCAGCGAACCGAAGCGGCCACGGTGACGGGCGTCACGGCGAACCGGGCGTGCGTGCGTGAACCTCCGCCCATGATTGGAGGCGCCCATGCTGCGATGTCTCGTCTTCGTCCTCGCCACCACCCTGCTTCCCGCGAGCCCGACCCACGCGAACGCCAGCCGGACGGGGGGTCTGCGCGCGGAGTGCCAGATCATGGGCAAGCCCGGCGCACTCGATCTCCGCTACGAGGCGATCGCCGGTCACGGCATCACCTGGGGGCCCGGGCCGAATCCAGACATCACGGGCGTGATCCCCGATGGCTCCGTGACGGTGTACTGGAGCGGGACGTTGAGCTCGGCGCTCGTCCAGGTACCGATCAGCGGCGAAAACTACTTCCTGCGCTTTTGTGACCGCAATGCGTACAACCGCGAGACCGTTCTCGAGGTCACCATGACGGGAGAGCGCAGCTTCTATCTCACCGACGTGCTCGGCACCTACCCCGGCAACCGTCCCTGCCGGATCACCCAGACCTGGTAGTCACCGGCCCGACGGCGCAGACTTCGCCTCCCGATGGCTCGGGAAGTGTCGAGACGAAGCCCGGCTCCGCTCACTGGGGCCCGCGCACACACCAGATCTCGTTGTGGGAGGTGGTCGGGAAGGTGTTCACCTGTTGCGGGATCGACCCGTCGATCTGGACGGTGCGCACGAGTAGCGGATCGCCCGGATTCGGTTCCGAGTCCTGGGCGACGGTGGACGTCCAGATGATTCCCGGCAGATTGCGGAAGGGATGACCGGGCGGTAACACGAACTGCTGGCTCCCCGGCTCGGTCTCGACGAACAGGCTGGTGGCTTCGCTGACCGTTGGAAGCCGCCACCCCTTGCGTCCCGCGATCCCGCTCACGCTGCACGTCCGACGGGCAGCCAGCCACTGCTCGGTCCCAGCGAACTGGGACGGGTCGCGCATCCACAACAGGTTCGTCTCCCGGTCGAGCACCAGGAGCCCCGTGGGAGGCAGGACCGCGAACCGGCCCACGTCGCGGGGAATCCACGGCTCGGCCCGCGCCGCGGAGCCAGCGAGCCACATCACGACCAGGATGAACTTCGACAGGGATCGCATGATCGCCCGTTTCCGGGTCCGCGAGTCACGGACCCCGCGACGGCTCGTGGTCCAGCTGATACCCCGAGAGCCTTTACCCCGAGAGCCGACCCGAACGGAAGGGCACTGGCCGGGGCTCACGGACTGCAAGCGGGGATGGATACGACAGACGCGGACGGGCCGCGAAGCCGACCATCGCGGGGTAGGATGCGCTCCGAGGACCGACTGCGCCATGGTTCCGACATCGTCAGCCGAGGACACCGGACTGGGCTGGCTCGTCACGGCTCCAGGGCGCATCACTCGATGTTGCGCGCGGACCCCGAAGCGCCAGCGGCGCACAGAGCAGCGTGGCGCCCTACTCGACCTTGAAGCGACCCTTCATCACCGTCCAGTGACCCGGGAACGAACAGAAGAAGGTGAGATCGCGACCGGCCATTCTCTCCACCGAGAACGTCACGCTCGCCTTCTCGCCCGCTCCGATGATCCGGGTGTAGGCGAGCACCCGATCGTCGTCCGGGGGCAGGAACGCGTTGCTCTGACCGGCTGCGAGCCCCGCCTGGGCGAGCGGCTCGAAATCGCTCGTCGCACTCAGCGCCCAGTTGTGGCCCATGACGGCTGCGGGCAACGAACCAGTGTGGACCAGGTTCACGGTGACGTTTCCGCAGGTCTCCGGGACGGACATCTCGGTCACGCTGAACGCGAGTGCATCCCCGACCTCGATGTCGAACGAGCATTCGTCCGCGAGGGCCGGTCCCGAGAGAGTCAGCGTGATGAGGATCGCAAGTAGTCTTCTCATGTCGTGGCCTCCAGCGGGAGGCTAGCTGGGGTCGATGCCGG
>CAYYUT010000577.1:0-2471 GCA_964474935.1 uncultured Spirochaetales bacterium | reverse complement strand
CTTCGAGTGCGACGACCAGCGCGTGCTGATGTCGGGCTACCTCGGGTCGATCGGCTTCTCGTTCCCGGCCGCGATGGGCGCCTGGGCCGCCACTCAGGAGGACGACCCGGCCTTCCGCGGACGCAAGGTGGTGTCGATCTCGGGTGACGGCGGCTTCGGCCAGTACATGGGCGACCTCCTTACCGCCGTGAAGTACGGGATGAACATCACCCACGTGCTGCTGCGGAACGGCCAGCTCGGAAAGATCAGCAAGGAGCAGCGCGCAGGGAACTGGGACGTGTGGGAGACCTCGCTCCACAATCCGAGCTTCGCGGAGTACGCCCGCATCTCGGGGGCGCACGGCATCGAGGTCAGCGAGCCCTCGGGGCTCGAGGCCGCGCTCTCCGAAGCGCTCGCGGCGCCCGGCCCGAGCCTGGTCGAGATCGTTGCCGACGCCGAGCTGATCTGAGGCCCTGTCCCAGGAGTTCGGAAGCGATCGGACGCGGCGGCGCGCCGTCGGTCGCGTTCCGGTCCCTGCGGCGCCCGCGGCTCTGAAGGGGCTCGTCACGCCCTTCCCGGCCGCGCAGACCGCGAGGCCGACCATCAGGCCCACTCCGATCTCCATGAATCATGGTGCTGGCCGACGATCGAACCCCTCTGCTCTGCCGGGCCCAGCCTCACAACGAGCAAGGTCGTGAAGGGAGGGCCACAACGAGCGCAGACGTGAAGAGAGACGAAACCCCGGGTTCCGACCGTTTCTGATGTTGGTCGAAGAGCCTGGCGAGGAGCCGGCGGTTCGCTTCGTCGGGAGGCCTC
This sequence comes from uncultured Spirochaetales bacterium, assembly GCA_964474935.1. Lineage (GTDB taxonomy): Bacteria > Myxococcota_A > UBA9160 > UBA9160 > JAFDDA01 > CAYYUT01. Next base: position 1,676 of record CAYYUT010000577.1, on the reverse strand, counting down.
GGGTCGAGGTCGATGGGCGACGGGTCGCCACGCATGGGGAAAGGGGGACGACTCGCCCGACGGGTCCTCAGCCCTCGGTCAGGGTCAGCAGGATGTCGGCGTACCAGGCACAGTTCAGTCCCAGCGCCTCGTCCGCATCGACCTCACGCGTTCCGACGTCGAGGCGCGCGGAGTGTACGCCGAGCAGGCTCCACGGGAGGTCGCCGAGGTCGGCGTCGGTCGATCGGCGCATCACCACAGGCGCTCCGCTGCTCCCGCGATGGGTCCGGGCGTCGGTGAGGAAGTAGCCCTCGCCCTGGAACCGCAGGCCGAAGGACGATGCCACCACCGCCTGGCGGACCACCGGGATCCGGTGCAGGCGATCATGGAATCCAAGAGGGAAGCCGAGGATCAAGACCGGAGTTCCGATCTCGACGCTCTCGTCTCCCGCGAGCAGGTGTCTCGGCGTGAAGGCGGCGAACGCCATCGTGTCCGGCAGGGCAGAGCGATCGATCTCGATGGCCGCCACGTCGATGCCGCCCGCCGCATCGCTCCCCTGGCGCCAGAGGCTCCGGCCGTTCCGGTAGAGCGGAACCGAGAAGCCGGTGGTCTGGGCCACGTTCCCGAGGTCCGTGTGCAGCTCGATCTCGATCCGGTCGGGCGCATGCTGGCTCGGCTGGTCGATCATCACGTGCCGGCTCGTGACGAGGAAGAGGCGCCCGTCGCGCTCGAAGAAGAAGCCACTCGCATTGGTGAGGGGTCGCGTGCCCTCGAAGGTTGCGATGGGGGAGCCGCACAGGAGCAGTGATTCGATCACATCCGAGAGCCTAGCGCGGTGGACCGCCCGGATCTGAGCACGCCCGCGTCGGATGCGCGACCGGGTCGGTCGCCGAGGCACATCGAAACGTCACGTAGTCGTGGCGATCTCCGCGTTGATCGGTGAGGTACGAAGGTGTTGCGTTAGGATGGCTTTGTCGCAGGATCGGGAGTCCGGGTATGAGTTTGGCGAGCCATCGTGTTCTTCTCGTAGCCTTGGCCGCGTCCTCTTTCCTTGCTGCCGCAGCGAGCCACGCGCAGGTGACGGTGCCGCCGGGTCAGGAGCCCGGTCACCGCTACCGTCTCGCGTTCGTGACGTCGGAGACCCGAGACGCCACGTCGGCCGACTTCCGAGACTACGACGCCTTCGTCACGAACGCTGCGCAGGTCCACCTCTCTCTCAGCCGCTTGCGCACCACCTGGTCGGCGATCGTCTCGACCCCCGCCAGCAACGCGTTCGACACGACCAACACGAACCCCGGCGTCGCGGAGCCGTTGACGGTGTACAACCTGGCCGGCGAGCGCGTCAGCGGTTCGACGCTCGGCGGTCCCTTCTGGGGCGCGCTCAGGCTTGCGAACCAGATCGACCACGTGGAGAGCGGGGGGCCCGTCCCGCCGCCGCTCAGCGACGTCTGGACGGGCACCACCACCGCGGGCACCGGCATCGCCGGCGGAACCCTGGGTGAAGCCTGCCCCCGGGTGGGCTCCACGAGGCTGGATGGTAACGGTTCGTGGGTGGACTACACGTGACGCCCGCCGTCTGATCTCTATCGCCTCTACGGTCTGACGGGGCTCCTTACGGTGCCCCCGCCCCACCCCGTTCAGCCGGGTGCCCTGCTCGTCCTCAACGACCCTCTCGCGAGTCACCGACTGCTCCGTGT
>CAYYUT010000576.1:0-2483 GCA_964474935.1 uncultured Spirochaetales bacterium | reverse complement strand
CCCCCACCCTTTTGTCCGCCGTAACGCCGGCCTCTTCCGGTTGACCGTCGAAAGACCGGCCCTACCCGTCGCCCGGCGACTCGCCGGCCTCGACCCGCTGGCCGGCGAAACGCCGGCCTCACCCGGTTGGCCAGCCTCGGCGCGGAGCCCTAGCTTCCGCCCGTTGGAGGTGTGCATGACGAGACCGCGCGTCGCCGTCCTCGGCTCCCTGGCCCTCGCGGCCGGCGTCGGCTTCTTCGGATGGGGCCACTACTTCTACCGATCGGCCATCGGTCTCGATCCGAGCGCCTTTCCGCTCGGCGGGATCATGGACACGATCGGGCGTTCCTTCCTTCCCGATCTCGGCCTGAGCGTCTCGGGCATCGCCTTCGGACTCACCCTCCTGCTCGCCGTCGCACTCGTTGCGTTCTTCTGGGTGCGCACCTCGGTCCGCGCTCGGGTGAGCGAGACCGATCCGTCGCGACGGAGCTTCCTGACCGGAGCCGCCGCAGGCGCGGGCACCGCGATCGGGGCGGCGGCGCTCGGGGGGGCCGTGGGCGCAGGCCGGGCTTTCCTCGGAATCGGGAATTCCGGCTACGGCTGGCAGAGGGTCGGCGGCGAGATCTTCGCCGGCGCCTCCTACACCCATCCCGAGTACCCGGACGGCTGGAAGGGGAGCCGCGTCGAGAGCCATCGCCGGCTCGGCCGCACGGAGTGGAAGGTCTCGGACATCGTGCTCGGAACCGGGCGGATCAGTGGCGAGCAGGGCGAACAGATCGCACGCCTCGCGCTCGAGCGCGGCGTCAACTACTTCGACACGGCCCCGGACTATTCGGGCTCGGGGAGCGAGCAGGCAATGGGACGGGCCATCGCATCGCTCCCGCGCGACGAGATCTTCGTCGCCACCAAGTTCTGCACGCCGAAGGGGCACCTGCCGGCCGGCACGCCGGTGGCCGAGTACAAGCGGTCGATCGAGGCGAGCCTGGGTCGACTCGGACTCGATCACGTGGACCTCGTCCACATCCACTCGTGCGACGAGCTCGATCGGCTGCTCGACCCGAACGTGCACCAGGCCTTCGACGAGCTGAAGCAGGAGGGCAAGGTCCGCTTCCTCGGATTCTCGAGCCATACGCCCCGGCTCGTCGAGGTCGCCGACAAGGCGATCGACTCGGGCCGCTTCGACGTGATGATGCTCGCCAACCACCACGGGATCTGGCCGGAGCTCGCCCGGTTCAGGGCCCGGGCGCGCCGCTAGCAGGACATGGGCGTCGTCGCTATGAAGACCCTGAAAGGCGCCAAGCACCGGGGCCTCGAAGAGTTTCAGCCCTACGCGCGTTCCTACTCGCAGGCCGCCCTCAAGTGGGCGCTCTCGAATCAGGACGTCTCGTGCGCGGTGATCTCGTTCTTCGAGCTGCAGCACGTGGACGAGTTCCTGGCCGCCTCGGGCCGTCCCTTCACCCAGGCGGATTCCGAGATCCTGCGACGCTACGACCAGCTCGCGGCCGGCACCTACTGCGCGCCGCACTGTGGCGCCTGCCTCGATTCGTGCCCGGAAGGCGTCCCGGTGAACGACGTGCTCCGCCACCGGATGTACTTCGAGGACTACGGGTGGGAGAAGCTCGCCATGGAGCAGTACGCTCGCCTCGGCCGCAACGCCGAGGCCTGCGCCGGATGCTCGGCGCCGTGTCTCGGGAGCTGCCCCATCGGCGTGAACATCCCCGAACGCACCCGGGGCGCCCACGATCTCCTCAGCCTGGTCTAGCCCGCGGTCACGGCCCGGGTACGGCCGGTCGGTCCGAGGGCTGCGACCGCGTCGCGGCCGCCGTCGGATTCCTTTGTCGGCACGGGACGGCGACGTTCCTGTGAAGAAGGCGGGATCCTGGCCTCTTTCCTTGGACGGCAGGCCCGCCCCGTCGCTAAAGGCACACGGAGCGTAGGTGCGCAGGGGAGACCCGAATGCCCGTTGAACCGATGTCCGCCTTCCTGCTCGGCGCCACGGCCGGAGGCGGGGCCCTCGCCGCGCGCGGCTACCTCCGCGACCGCCTCACCAGTCAGGAAGACCGCTTCATGGCGAGCTTCGGCCGCGTCGAGTGGGACTCCTGCAACATGGACATCACCTTCCACTTCGACCCGAGCGACGACGCGCGCGCCAAGGACGTCTTCCGCGATCGTCTCGAGACCCTGCTGCGCGAGTCGGAGCTCACCCGGAGCCTGCTCTCCGAGGTGGCCCACGTCGCGAACGGAGGGATCCGGATCGCCCGCGACGGGTTCGTCGACGTCGGGAAGGTCTCGCGCAAGCGCCAGGGGGTCTACTTCGAGTTCGACCGTCCGGGCGAGATCCGTGTGGTCTGGAACCACGTCCAGACCGACGGGGTCGGCATCTGGAATGCGCTCCGGCCCACCTTCGACCCGAGCCCGCCCCTCGTGTCCTACCAGGAGACCGAGACGCCTCCGGCCTTCTGGCCCGAGATCGCGGGAATCCCGAGCATGGTGCGGCGCCTCTT
>CAYYUT010000575.1:0-2487 GCA_964474935.1 uncultured Spirochaetales bacterium | reverse complement strand
AAAACTTGACATTCACTCGGAATCCAGAATCGTCGATAACAATAGTCTGACGCACTGATCCCGAGACGTTGCAACCGTGTCGTGACCCGTGGGGCTCGACCCCGACGCGGGAGAATTCCGGCCCTGCTGGCCAAGCCCGCTCGGCGTGACGCGTCGCACGTCGGCGCCGGGCCACAACGGGCGCTATGCTCGGGGTCATGGTGCGCCGTGACGATGACGATCGCCAGCTATCCCTGCCCTGGGGGCAGGCGACGTCGTCTCGCTGCGTCGATCCAGCGGGTGCAAGTCCCGCCCCGGTAGGCGTCGGAGCGCCGGGTAGCAGGGCCCAGGCTCTGGGAGAGATCCCGGGGACCCGAGCGGGCCGTCACAAGTCCCAGGAGGGAGAGCAACTACGCGGGTCGCAACATCAAGTGAACGCTGCAGCCTCGACAGAGAAACAATGGGAGAGCCGAGCCGCTCATGTCACGGCGAAGGCCACGTCCGAGGAGCTGGTTCCGAAGCGCTCGTCGGGTCTCCCCGGGGTATGGGCGGCGACACGTGTGGAAGGATCGACGCGGAACACGGGAGACCCGTCTGCGCTGCCCGAGTCGGGGCGAGGCGCGCCGTATAAGCCGATGGCGAAGTCGGCCGCTGCGCAGCGGGAGTCCGAGGGGTCCATAGTACTGGTGATCCCGGCGAAACAGAACGCCGGGGGAGGGAAGGGTCCCCACTTTGGTCAGGTCGAAGGCGGAGTCACGTGCGAGGGCATGGCCGGGCATCAGAGCCGGTCCAACTTCCCCGCCATCCCATCGGATGGTGCCAAAGTACGCCACCTCCAACGTCGACTGTGGGCCGCAGCCAAGCGGACTCCGGGTCGCCGATTCCACGCCCTGTACGACCGCATCCACAGGGATGACATCCTGTGGGAGGCGTGGAAGCGGGTGAGAGCGAACCGTGGTGCCGCGGGGGTCGACGCACAGACCCTCGCGGACATCGAGCAGATCGGGGTGGCCGGGTTCCTTGCGGACCTCCAGACCGAGCTGCGCGAAGGCAGGTACCGACCGCAGGCGGTTCGGCGGCGGTACATCCCGAAGGCCGGGGGGAAGCAGCGTCCCCTGGGCATCCCGACGGTGCGCGATCGTGTCGTGCAGATGGCGGCGAAGATCGTGCTCGAGCCGATCTTCGAGGCGGACTTCCTGCCGTGCTCGCACGGCTTCCGCCCCCGCCGGAGCGCTACGGACGCGCTGGAGACCCTCCGGGAGCGGGCTTACCGCGACCACGAGGGGAACCACGTATTGGACGCCGACATCCGCGAGTACTTCGACAACATCGACCAGTCGAAGTTGTTGGAGCTCGTGAAGCGGCGGATTAGCGACCGGCGGGTGCTCAAGCTGCTTCGCTTGTGGCTTCAGGCAGGGGTGATGGAGGCGGGCGAGGTCCACCGTTCGGGGACCGGTACGCCACAGGGTGGGGTGATCTCCCCTCTCCTGGCCAACATCTACCTGCATGTCCTCGACGAGCGGTGGGCCCGCGAGCACGCCCACCTGGGCACGCTGGTGCGGTATGCCGACGACTTCGTGGTGATGTGCGACACCGCGGAGGCGTGCGAGGAGGCCGAGCGCGTCGTCCGGGAGATCCTGGAAGGCGAGCTGGGACTGGAGCTACACCCCGAGAAGACGCGGCGCGTCGAGCTGACCGAGGGCACGGGCGGCTTCGATTTCCTGGGCTGCCATCTGCACAAGCGGATGAGCGGCCGATGGTGGGAGAAGTACGGGAGACGTCGCTACTACCTGCAGCGCTGGCCCTCGAGGTCGGCGATGAAGCAGGTACGGCGGCGGATCCACGAGCTGACCAGCCGACGTTGGAATTGGGTGACGGACGTCCGGGTGCTGATCCGGCGTTTGAATCCGATTCTGCGGGGTTGGGGCAACTACTTCCGCACCGGGAACGCTGCGATGCGGTTCAACCAGCTGGACAGCTACGTCTGCCGGCGTCTCCGGCGCTTCCTGGTGAAGCGACGCGGACGGAATCTCCGAGCAGGCCAGGCCGCCCAGTGGGATCGCAACTTCTTCTGGAGCCTCGGGCTTCATCGCCTACGTGGAACGGTTCGCTACCCCGGAGCTGCATAATGCTGCGATTCGAGAGACCATCGGTGAGCCGTGTGCGGGAAAACCGCACGCACGGTTCGAGCGGGGGCCTCCTGCTGGCCCGTGTCGCGTGCACGCGGCCGGGCCGGTAGGAGGTCTACCAGTGATCTGGTGGCTTTCTGTCGTCGCGAGCGCCGCGCCTCTCCCCGCAGGGACAGACGCGCGAGGAGCCGAGCCCGCGAGGACCGACGAGCCGAAACCGGTAGACGTGAAGGCTTGGCTTCCCACGCTCGAGAAGATGGTCCGCAAGCGGGACGTCGACGCGCTCTCGGCCCTCTTTGCCGAGCCGCTGGCGCGGACCCCGCTCGAGCAGCGCGCCACGCAGCTGAAGGCGCTGCCGGGTTTCCTGGAGCAGGCGATG
>CAYYUT010000574.1:0-2488 GCA_964474935.1 uncultured Spirochaetales bacterium | reverse complement strand
CGATCGAGCCCGGCAAGCCGATCGAGGAGCTCGAGCGCGAGCTCGGGATCGTGGGTGCGGTGTAGCTGGCTTCCAACGAGAACCCGCTCGGCCCGTCGGCCCGGGCGGTGGAGGCCGCGCGATCGGCGCTCGCGGAGGTGCATCGCTATCCCGACGGCCATGTGTTCGCCCTGCGTCGAAAGCTCGCCGAGAGCCTGGGCGTGGAAGGTGAAGCGCTGCTGTTCGGGAACGGCTCCGACGAGATCCTCGAGCTGCTCGGCAAGGCATTCCTCGGCCCGGGCGTGCGCGCCGTGTTCGGCTGGCCCGCGTTCGCGATGTACCCGATCGTGGTGCGTGGGATGGGCGCCGAGCCCGTGAGCGTGCCCCTGACGGACCGCTTCACCCACGACCTCGATGCGATCGCTGCGGCCATCGACGGCGACACGCGCGTGGTGTTCGTGTGCAATCCCAACAATCCCACCGGTACGAGCGTCGGCCGCGAGGCCTTCGACCGCTTCGCGGCGGGGCTTCCCGACTCGGTGGTGCTCGTGATCGACGAGGCGTACGTCGAGTACGTGCGCCGGCCCGACTTCCCCGACGGACTCGCGTGGGTGCGGCGACGGCCGGGCACCATCGTGCTGCGAACCTTCTCGAAGATCTATGGGCTCGCCGGCCTGCGGGTGGGCTACGGGGTGGGGGACGCGGAGCTGGTGGGTCTGCTCGAACGGGTCCGGCATCCCTTCAACGTGAACGCGATCGGGCAGGCCGCCGCGATCGCGGCGCTCGACGACCACGACCACGTCGACCGCTCGCGCGCCGTCAACGCGCGCGGCGCCGAGTATCTCGAGACGGAGCTGGGTGCGCTCGGGATCGAGGTCGTTCCCACCGACACCAACTTCCTCATCGCCCGGGCGGGAGCGCAGGCCTACGAGCAGCTGCTCCACGAGGGCGTGATCGTGCGCCCGATGGCCGGTTACGGGATGCCCGAGTACGTGCGGATCTCGATCGGGCGGCCGGAGGAGAACGAGCGCGCGGTGAAGACCCTGCGGCGACTTCGCGAGGAGGGCCGATGTCGGCCCCGGTCTTCGCCCCGGTGGACCGGCTGGCCGTGCTCGGGCTCGGGCTGCTCGGCGGGTCGGCGGCACTCGCCGCCCGCGAGCGCGGCCTGGCGCGTCACGTCGTGGGTGCGGCCCGCCGCCGGGCGCCCCTCGAGGCGGCCCTGGAGCGGGGCGTGGTGGACGAGGTGGCCTCGCCCGGCGAGGCCGTGCGGGAGGCCGATCTGGTGCTGCTGGCGACGCCGGTCGGCGCCATGCTCGAGACCCTCCGGGGCGTCTCGGAGGCGCTCGCTCCCGGGACCCTCGTCACCGACGTGGGAAGCGTGAAGGCGCCCCTGGTCGAGACCCTGCCCGGGGTCCTGCCTCCCGGGGTGCACTACGTGGGGGCCCATCCGATGGCGGGCAGCCACCAGCAGGGGGTCGAGCACGCCCGCGGAGACCTCTTCGAGGGGGCGGCCTGCGTCCTCACCCCGGGTGCGAGCACCGATTCCGGGCCCCTGGAGCGGGCGCGCTGGTTCTGGGCCGGCCTCGGCGCACGGGTCGTGGACCGCTCGCCCCTCGGACACGACGAGCAGGTGGCGTGGGTGAGCCACGTCCCCCATCTTCTCGCCTTCGCGTACGCCCAGGCGCTCGAGGCGGCTCCGGAGCGGACGGGTGAGCTGGCCGGCTCGGGCTTCCGGGACTTCACGCGCATCGCGGCGAGCGCTCCGGAGCTCTGGGGCGACATCCTCGCCGCCAACCACAAGGCGGTGGCGGGCCCGATCCACGAGGTCTCGCGGAGGCTCGCGCGTCTCGCGCAGGCGCTCGAAGCGTCCGATGCGGAGGCCATGGCCGAGATCTTCCAGGCGGCGCGGACACAGCTGGCCGAGCGGGAGGCCGAGTCGAACGCGCCGCAGGGCGCCACGTATTTCGCCCGATCCGGGGGCGAGAACCCGGAAATCCCGGCTGCTCGCGCGAGCAGCCCCGAAAGGAGTTCGAGAGAACGCTCATGACCGAGCAGACACAACCTTCGACAGGGGGCGAGAGCTTCGCCCAGCTCTTCGAGCAGCACGTCCGAGACATCAAGGAGGGCGAGGTCGTCCAGGGCAAGGTGATCGCCGTCGACGACGCTCACGTCCAGGTCGACGTCGGCTTCAAGTCCGAGGGACTCGTCGATGCCTGGGAGTTCATGGACGACGACGGCACCGTCCTCGTCAAGCCGGGCGACCAGGTGGAGGTGCTCGTCGAAGAGGCCGAGGACGAGGACGGACACATCGTCCTCTCCAAGGAGAAGGCCGACCGCCTGAAGCTCTGGGACCAGATCAGCGACGCCTACGAATCCGACCAGGCCGTACAGGGAACCATCATCTCGCGGGTGAAGGGAGGCCTGTCGGTCGCCATCGGCGTGAAGGCCTTCCTGCCCGGCTCGCAGGTCGACCTGCGCCCCCTCAGCAATCATGAGGACCTGCTCGGCC
>CAYYUT010000573.1:0-2499 GCA_964474935.1 uncultured Spirochaetales bacterium | reverse complement strand
CGTGGCGACCGCCTCGACCTCGAAACCCTCTTCCGCCAGCAGCTCGCACAGGAAGCTGCGGAAGTAGGTCTGGGAGTCGACTGCGAGTATCCGACCCTTCGCCATCCCCTCCCTCTCCCTCCCCTCGGATCGAACACCCGGACGAAGTCGCTGGCCGCCCCGAGGGCCGATTCCGCGATGCCGCGCGCCCGGGGCCGTCGCGTGTGCGGCGGGCTCGCGCCCGCCTCGGCGGCTCAGGCCGCAGTGGCCTCATCGGCCGAAGGCCCGACGGGCTTCAACCATGGGGAGGAAATCGCCTCGGCGAGGAGCGAGTGTGGTGTGGCCTCCACGATCTCGACCTCGACGAACGCGCCGGGCGCGGGGGGAGCCGCACCGACCGCAAGGTTCACCACGCGGTGGTAGGGGTCGCGACCGCAGCGCTGGGTCTCGCCGTGCCGGCTGTCGCCCTCGACGAGCACCGTGCAACGCGTCCCCACCCGCGCCCGGTGGGACGCCAACGTGAGCCGCTTCTGGAGCGCCTGCAGCCGCTCGAGCCGCTCCTGGGCGAGCGGCTCGGGCACCGGATCGGGATGGGCGGCGGCGGCCGTCCCCGGCCGCGGCGAGTACTTGAACGAGAAGCTGTCGACCAGGCCTGCCTCTTCCACCACACGCAGCGTCGCCTCGAAGTCCTCGTCGGTCTCGCCCGGGTGGCCGACGATGAGATCGCTGGTGATCGCGATGTCCGGCCGGGCCCGCCGCAAGGCGGCGACGATCTCGAGATAGCGCACCGCCGTGTAGCGCCGCCGCATCCGCTCGAGGATCCGGTCGGAGCCGCTCTGGAGCGGTAAATGGACATGGGGGCAGAGATGCTCGAGCCCACCATGGGCGGCGACCAACGCTTCGTCGATGAGATGCGGATGCGGGCTCGTGTAGCGGATGCGCTCGATGCCCGGCGTGCGGTCGAGTTGCTGGAGCAACTCCGCGAAGGGCATCGTCCCGGCGCTCTCGGCATGTCCGCGGCGCACGTCGTGGCGCCCGTACGCGTTCACCGTCTGACCGAGGAGCGTCACCTCGCGCGCCCCACGTTCCCCGAGACTGCGGGCCTCGGCGAGGATGTCCGCCGCCGGCCGGCTGATCTCGCGGCCCCGCGGCGTCGGCACGATGCAGAAGCTGCAGAACATGTCGCAGCCCTCCATCACGGTCAGGAAGGCCCGCCCGGGGGTGGCACCCCGGTAGGCCGGGTGTCGCTCGGGCAGATCGAACCGCTCGAGGCTCCGCGACTCGTCGGTGCGAGCCGACCGCCGCCCCTCGAGCGCATCGGCCGCGAGCCGGGGCACGAGCCTGAGGTTATGGGTCCCGAACACGAAATCCACCTGGGGAAAGCGCGCCAGGATCCGGTCGCCCTCCTGCTGCGCCACACAGCCGCCGACCCCGATCAGGCGGCCCGATGCGGCTTCCTTCCAGGGCCCCAACGTTCCGAGATCGCTGTAGAGGCGATGCTCGGCCTTCTCGCGAATGCTGCAGGTGTTCACGAGCAGGAGATCGGCCGCCTCGGGAGAACCTGCGGCCTCGTACCCGTGGTGGAACAAGAGGTTCGAGACCTTCTCCGAATCATGGGCGTTCATCTGGCAGCCGAAGGTGCGGATCCAGAAGCGTCTCTGGCGTTCCAAGCGGGTTCTCCCCCGGCGTGACCGCCGTCCTCGTCAAGCTAGCGGGCGCGCGGAAGCCACGTCAAACGCCCCCGGCCCTCCCCAACCCTCGCGTAGAGAGGGTGATAAACGGGCTCAACACGTTGTTTCAGAACGTATTTCGAGAATCAGAAAAAACCTGTTTGACATGCAGCGGCCACCCTGCATAATGGCTCTCGGAGTGGCGGTGGATTAGACGTTTCTTCGGAAATGTCCAACCTCTCACCCCCCATAATCTGTCCACCGCCCTCCTGCTTTGGAGCGCCCCGTTGCAACCGCAACGGGGCGCTTTGCATTCGGAGCGCGCGGCGAGGGTTCCAGCGCACGACGCCGACGTCGGATCGCGCGCCGTGGATCGGTCGTGCGCGGGCCGCGGCCCGGCAGGCGCTACAGCACGAGCCGATCGACCACCTTCGAGAGCTGGCGAAGATTGCGGCATTCCTCGGCCATGTCGGTGTTGGGCAGATAGCGGTCCATCACGCTGTCGCCGAAGCCCCAGGCCCCCGGGCTCTCGGGATTCAACCAGACCACGTTCTTGGCCTTGTTGTGGACGTCGCGCAGGCACCAGGCCTTGGGGTCGTTGTAGTTGTTGCGGGCGTCGCCGAGGACCAGGACGGTGGTCTTGTTGGCGACGGCCGAGAGGAAATCGCGCCAGAACATGTGGAAGGCCAGGCCGAAATTCGAGCGGGTGTAGACGTTGATCACGTCCCCGCCATCGAGGGCCTTGTCGAGGGCGACGTTGATCTCGTTGTCCCGGAAGACGGGGGTCACCTCGCCCAGTTCGGCGACGAACACGAACGAGCGGATCTTCGTGAAGGCCTCCTGGAGGCTG
>CAYYUT010000572.1:0-2505 GCA_964474935.1 uncultured Spirochaetales bacterium | reverse complement strand
GTGGGCCGGCCCGAGGTCGTCGTAGAAGATCCACTGGAGGAGGGAGCGGTTCGGAACCCGCGCGCCCGCGTCATGGATCGCCCCGAGCGCCCGGTAGTGGCGCGCCACCCGTCCCCGACGATCGCCGAAGAGCGCCCAGCCGAAGCTCCGGTCGAGCGCCGGCGCCTCGACGGGCCCCGACCAACCCTCCTGGGCCGCGAACGCGTAGCCCAGCCACGAGGCGCCGGGCGCATTGTAGTGGCCGTGATCGCCCCAGTCGGTCACGAGCAGACCCGTCGCCCCGTGGCGGCGTCCGGCATCCGCATAACGCGCGATATTCACTTCGCTGTTCGCGATCCGGGGAAACAGGCTGTTCCAGCTCGAGGTGCCGGGGCAGACCCAGAACTCGATCCCGTGATCGGCGAAGCGCTTCACCCGTTCGAAGTCGAACTCGGCTTCGTACCACCAGTCGAGCAGCAGGAGATCGCGGTCGAGCTCGCCGATCTCGTCGGGGTGGGCGTGTACGACGTCTCCCCAGATCGCGGTGCGCTTGCCGTGCCGGCGGGCCCGCTCCTGCAATCGCCCGACGTGACGGCGGTAGAGCCCCGCCCGTCCGATGCGTCGCGCGGTCTCTTCGGAGCGTCCCCGACCGAGGTCCCAGGGCTCGTCGCAGTTGGCACAGAAGAGGGTGGACCGGAAGTTCGGAAGATACTCGTCGTAGAGATCGCCGAGGAACACATCGCTGCGCTCGTCGGTGGTGCAGAGCGACCAGCCGAGGTCGCTCTCGGCCAGCTCGCGGTAGCGCGGCAGGCCGAGCACGTGGTGCATGTGTCCGAGCGACTGGAGACAGGGGACGAGCTCGACGTGGCGGGCCGCCGCATAGGCGTCGAGCCGACGCATGGCATGGGCGTCGAGGGGCGAGGCCCCGCGCCCGATCTCGGGATGGCGGCGGAAGTGGAAGGTGTGCTCGGTGTAGAGCATGAGGACGTTGAGCTTGAGCGCGGCCATGCGATCGACCAGCTCGCGCAGGAAGGTCTCGCTCGGCACCCGTCCCCGCGACACGTCGAGCATCACCCCGCGCGCGGGAAGGTCGGGCGAGTCGCGGATCGCGACCCGGGGGATGCGTCCCGCGGCATCCACGAGCTGGCAGAGCGTCTCGACTGCCCACCGAAGGCCCGGCTCCCCGGCGGCGTCGATGCGGACGCCGGTCTGCGAGACGCTCAGTCGGTAGCCCTCTCCCGGGCCCTCCTCGCGGCCGAGCAGGAGGACGGGACCGAGTCCGTCGATCCGCGCATGGGTTTCGATCGCGAGCGACAGACCAGTCCGGGCCCGGACCACGTCGACGAGCCGCTCGGCCGCCAACGTGTCGCGCTCGCTCGCACCCGGCCCCAGGACCACCGGCAGACCGTCGCGGAGCCGGAACCCACCATGCCCCACCGTCACGTGGCGGGGCCGGGGCAGCAGCGGCAGCGCCCGGTCCCGGCGGCGGCGTTCGCGCTCGCGGCCGCGATCGCGGTTTTCATCTCTGGAAGGCGACACCGTGCGTCGAGCCTAGAAAAAAAGAACGCCCGGACCGAGTCCTCGCACAATGCGAGGGGAGGGGTACCCGGTCCGGGCGCGGGGACTGTGCGATCACGTCTCCTGGGTGGGCCTTAGAGCAAGCTGCGTGCCATTCGAGGTTGAGCTTTCCCCACAATGCAAGACATTGATTTCGCTCGGGAAAACAGCTTGCCGGCGCGTCGACCGGCAGGCGACCGGCAGCTCCGTGGCCAGCGGTGACGCAATTTGCGTCTGGGGGTCACGGCGCGCCCCGCCGAGCCCCCACACCAGGGTGCACCTCGCCCGCGGGCCCGGGGCTTCGATCGGCGCTGGGTATACTCCCGCGCCCGATGTCCCGACTCCCGACCCTCGTCCGACAGCCGAGCGCCGGACTCGTGGAAGGCCTCCGCGCCGCGGTCCGCTTCTCGCAGTCCACCGCGCGCGCCCCGATCGACGCCCCCGATACCGGGGTCGTCACGGGCGAGACCCTGCTCCTTCCGGGGACGTCCCGGATCGGGCCCTGCGAACTCTCGTTGGCGCTCGAGACCCAGGGCTCGCGGGCTCTGGTCGATGCGGCCGTCCGGAACGCGAGCGACGAGCCGATCCGGATCGACGCCGTGGTCCTCGGCTTCCGGTGGCGCGATCACGGGCTGCGCGACCTCTCCTTCCTGCGCCACGGGCACCAGTCGTGGTCGTTCACGGGAGGCCGACCGCTCGACCCCGACGGCGAGCCCGCCTTCCCCTCCGGCGCCTGGCTGCGCAGCATGTTCGCGAGCCTCGGCCGGCCGCCGGCCGACCGCGCCGGCTGGCACGAGTCCGAGATGTTCACGGCCGTGGGCGATCCCGCTGGCGAGAGCGCGCTCGTGGCCGGAGCCCTCGAGCAGGGCACGAGCTTCGCCACCCTCTATCTGCGACGCGACGGCTCGGGCGCGGCCGGGTCAACCGACCGCGCGCTCCGGCTCGAGGTCGAGCAGCGCCTCGAGATCA
>CAYYUT010000571.1:0-2506 GCA_964474935.1 uncultured Spirochaetales bacterium | reverse complement strand
GCTGCGCGACCTCCTGGGAGCCCGGTCCCACGTCGACCACCCTGACACGACCGCCCGCCACGACGGCCGTGCAGGAGGCCGCGCTCGTGGGGGCGGGCAGCGGCGAGCCCGTGCCGCAGAGCACGACGTGGAGGGCGCCATCGTCGAGCCACTCGGTGTAGCCGGAGCTCCGCTGCCGCTCGACCACCGCCTCCACCAGGCGACCGATCATGGCATCGCAGCCGAGCGAGATCGCCATCAGCAGACAGCGCAGGGAGTGTCCGGCTTTGGGGAGCCTGCTCCGCCACGCAGCCTTCGCCCTGAGTCGGATCGAGAGACTATTCATGGTGGCTCCAATCATGTCGGCTCCGAGCGCCGAGAGTCGGTCGGGAATCCGCCGAGTGGCCCAGGGGTTCGAGGAGGTCGGGAACTCCATCGCCGTTCTCCAGTTCGCACGACCCGGTCGGCCGTTGCGCGCGAAGGGCCGCGGGCAGCGCAGCTTCAGGACGCATCCGGTCGCTCGGTGATCTGCAGCACGATCCGCTTCCAGAGTTCGAAGTGCCGGTTGCGCTCGGACTCGTCCTCCCGGAGGATGCGCTGGACGCCCATTCCCCGCAGCATGTGGGTCGTCAGGGCCACGAGGTCTTCGCAGCGCTCGTCGCTCGCCGCGATCTGGCTGACCTCCGCCGTGAGCGCGCCCACCGTCCGCCCCAGCTCGCGCTCGGCAGCGTAGAGCGCCTCGCGCAGGGGAGCGTCGGTGCGCGCGGCGACCCAGAGCTCGAGCGACGCGAAGAAGAGGGGACCCGCGAAGAGCTCTCGCAGCAGGTCGAGCAGTCGCGCGACGCGGTCGTCCGCCTCGGCGAGACGTTGCGCATCCACCCGGAGGCCTTCGAGCCGGCGGTTCACGAGATGGGTCACGGCCTGGACGACGAGGTCGTGGCGTCTGGGGAAGTGGTGCTGCTGGGCGCCGCGGGAGAGCCCCGTTCGTTCGGCGATCCGCTTGGTCGTCGTCCCGGCGTAGCCCTCTTCGACCAGGCACTCGATCGCGGCATTGAGGACCCGCGCACGGGTCTCGGCCGTCCGCTCGTCCTGGGTTCGCCGTACCTGCGGGGCAACCGGGGCGTCGCTCTCAGCGGCCTCGCTCATGGCGACATCGATAGCCCGGCCCTTCAAAACAAGCAAGCTAGCTTGTTTGTTGGTCCTGCCGCCGCCCCGGATCGAGCGCGGCCGGGACCGCCCGCTCGGCGCTGCGGCCCCTACCACCGCTCTTTCCACGGCCGCAGTGCGACCTCGAAGGCCCAGGTCGAGCGGTGCTGGCGATGCAGATGCAGGTAGGTCTCGGCGATGTGATCCGGGTCGGCCATGTCGTCGTCCTCGGTCGGTCCGCCGAGCCAGTGCGCGCGGCTGCCGTCTGCCTGGGTGTTGCCGATCGCGGCGTCGATCGGGATCTGTGCCACGTGGATGCCCTGGGGCCCGAGCTCTCGAGCCATGCTCTGCGCGAGGCCCTCCTTCGCGTGGCATGCCATGGCGAACGCGGCGCTCCGGGGAAAGCCTTTCAGGGCCGCGCTCGCGTTCGTGAAGAGGATCGTGCCGCGGTGCCCTTCTTCGGGCAGCGGACGCGCGAGCATCCGACGTGCGGCCTGCTGAGCAACGAGGAATGCGCTGAATGCCGAGTTCTCGACGACCTTCGCAACCATCGCCGGGTCGGCCTCCGTGATCTGCTTCCGAAAGATCTCCGCGAAACGTCCGTCGATGTTGTGCACGACGAGGCGCGGAGCGGCGAGCTGCTCTTCGACCCGGTCGAAGAGCGCGGCGACCGACCCGGCGTCGGCCGCGTCGCAAGGAAAGCGAAGGACGCCGTGCTCTTCTTCGAGGTGCAGGAGCGCGGGCTTGTCCGGATTGCGGGCTGCAATGGCGACACGCAGCCCCTCGCGGCGGAAGCGCCTCGCGCAGCTCGAGCTGATGCCGGGCCCGCCGCCCACGATCAGGGCCACCTCGTCCTTGCTTCCTCCAGCGGTCATTCCATCTCCTGGCTCGTTGCGAATGGCAACCTCGTGTCGATCTGGGAATCATCGGTCGCCGAGGAGAAGAAGGTTTCGAGCCACCTCGAAGCCCCCTGCGCTCCAGCGCGGCGCTCAGGACTCGAGCGCGAAGCCCGTCCGCGGAACGTGCGTCACCACCGCACCCGTCTCGGCGCTCGTCCATCTCAGCGCGAACTCCTGGGCATCCGCCCGCACGAGCTCCCCTTCCACGGGAACTCGGCCGTAGTCCGTGGGTGTCACGCACACCGGGTCGCCCGGCTTCGCGTCGACCCCGACGGCCAAGGGCTCGAGCGCGCGTGGCTCGGCCGCCTTCGCCTCCGCGAGGGCCGCCTCGCCGTCGGATTGGATCACGCGACCGTACCCGAAGGCCTGCATCCGATCGATCCAACGCATTACGTGCGGGTACGCCTCGAGCGCCGGGGCGTTGTAGGGATTGTTGCGCAGGAACCAGAGCGGGTGGTAGACGGAGAAGTCGGCGATCGACG
>CAYYUT010000570.1:0-2507 GCA_964474935.1 uncultured Spirochaetales bacterium | reverse complement strand
GAGCCGCCGTCGAGGCGTCGCAGGTGAACGTGACCGGTGAGGCGCGCATCAAGCTGTACAAGGGGAACGTGATCGTCACGGGGAGGCGTTCGCCTCACTCGCTCTACGATCCGGAGCGCGCGTCCTTCGAGGACGACGCCGGCGCCTACGACCAGGCCGACGCCACGGGATTCATCCGTCTCCAGGGGCTTCGTCTGCGTCGCTAGGCGAGCGGACACTCGGGCCCGATGCATCCGCGCCCGGCGCTGCGACGCCAGGCTTCTGGGCCAGGAACCGGAGCAGGTGGGGCGTGCAGAGGCGCATCATGTCCACGTCCGGTGCGAGCTCGGCGCCGAGTCCGAAGACGTAGCTCATGGTCTTCGCGTAGAGCAGCAGGTCGTGGGGAAGCTGGATACCCGGCGTTTCCTGAAGCAGCGCCTTGGCCTCGTCCTTGAGGGACAGGACCTGGGCCCCCGCCAGGCCGAGTGGGGAACCGGTGCCCTGGAGCTTCTCGAACATCCTGGCGACGGCGGCGTGCACGCCTGGCTCGTGTCCCGGCACGATGATGCCCAGGCGCTGCATGCCGGCGACGAAGCCGTCGGGGTCGCGCCGGAGCAGGGCCATCATCGCGGCGCGCATCTCGTCGCGGAGCCGGTCGTCGAGCTTCTTCGAGAGGCCGAAGTCGACGAAGAGCACGCGGGGCCGCTCGTTCGCGGTCGGCTCGTCGATCACGAAGAGGTTGCCGGGGTGGGGGTCGGCGTGGAAGTAGCCGTCGACGAAGACCTGCTGGGCATAGGCGCGGGCCACCACTCCGAGCACGCTCTCGACGGGCACACCCCGTCGGGCGAGCGCCTCGGGATCCTCGAGTGACAGGACCTCGTAGCGCTCGACGGCCAGCACTCCTCGCCGGGTGTGGCTCCAGCAGACAGCCGGCACCACCACGCCCGGGTCCGTCGCCAGATTGCGTGCGATCGCCTCGGCGGCCCGGCCCTCGCGTTCGAAGTCGAGTTCCTCGCGGAGCCCGGCCTCGAACTCCCGATAGAGCCGGTCGGGATCGAACCGGCCCGGGGCCAGCCAGGCGGCGATCCGGAGACCGATCCGGATGACGGCGAGGGCGGCGGGCAGGGAATCGGCGAGCCACGGGTACTGCACCTTCACGACGACGGCGGTGCCGTCGGTCAGCCGGGCGCGGTGGGCCTGTGCGATCGAGGCCGCTCCGATCGGCTCCGGGTCGAAGTCCCGGAACCAGGCGCCGACGGGCCCACCGAGCTCGCCCTCGAGCGTCTCGAGGATCCGGTCGGCCGCGAGGGGCGGCACCCGACTGCGGAGCGACGCGAGCGCCTCGTGGACACTGGCCGGAAGCAGATCGTGACGCGACGCAGCAAACTGGCCGGCCTTCACGAACCCGCCCTTGAGCCTGCCGGCGGTCCCGACGATCTGTCGGGCGAGCCATCGCTCGCGCGCGACGCGCCGCGACACGGACCGCGCGTCCGTCCGATGGTGCGCCAGTCGCGCGAGCCCCATCACCGCGAGTGCAGCGACGCCGAGCCGCATCAGCGCCAGGAGTTGGACCACGCCCCAGGTCCGCAGGCGGGCATCCCATTTGAAACGGGACGCCACCCACGGTCGTCCTACCCTGTGAGCTTGGATGAACGGGGGCGTTCCCGCGGCGTCGGCATGGTCTGGTCGTCCCGCACCGCGCCCGTGACGGGAGACCGGGACCGAGGGATCCGGAGACGCCGGGTCTTTCACGCAAAGCCTCGTCGTCGTTGACGGTTTGCGCACCGTACCGTGGTCCGACCGCGCTTGACAAGGTGTCAGCCGGTGGTTTAGACAAGGGTCTGCCGTTCCGCGCGGGAGGGTGCGCGCCGCGCGATAGCCCGACGCATCCAAGCCAATGAACGGGGATGCGACCGTTCGCATCACCGAGTGCCGTGCGGCTCGACGTACGGCCCGACGCAGGGTCACCGCCCACCGCGAGGTGGAGGAAGGCGGGACGGCGCGGGTCGGCGCGAGCCGACGAGCACGCGGCTCGAACCACCTGGAGGTCAGCGACATGTTTCAGCGCCCGATCAACCTGCTCGCAGCGATGGCCGTCGTCGGCATGGCTGGGATCGCCCACGGCCAGGCGGCCGCCCCCGAGGATTCCGGCGTCGTCGGACCCGCCTTCAAGGAAGGCGACGTCATCAGCATCGACAAGATCGACGCGCTTCGCCCCTACCTTCCCCCCGAGTTCTGGGCGAATCGCGACTTCTTCTTCTACGAGGGGATGAAGCTCGAGATCGGCCCGTTCTTCGCCGACTACTCGCCGGCCGACGCCTACGACGCAGCCACCGAGAAGTTCAAGGGTCAGGCCCGGATCGGTCCGGACCACTCGCTCGAGAACTACACGGCGGGCCAGCCGTTCCCCATGGACCAGATCGACTGCAAGGGCGATCCCCAGGCCGGCGTGAAGATCATGTGGAACTTCGACTATCAGTGGGAGGGTGACGGTGCCACCACCCACTACTTCTACTCGTACTGGGACC
>CAYYUT010000569.1:0-2512 GCA_964474935.1 uncultured Spirochaetales bacterium | reverse complement strand
ACGCCGCCGCGGTGGGCAACGCCACGGCGCGCACCCTGGTCTTCGCCACCCGCGACCCTGCGGCGTTCTACTTCGAAGACAGCGCCTGGAAGACCGGCTTCATCGGCGGCAGCCACGAGTTCGACGCCGACGGCGTGCGTCTGCTCGATGGGCGGTCGCTGTTCTTCTACTACGCCACGGGCATCACCCCGGCCATGGCCGCCAAGATTGTGGGTGTCGGATCACAGTACGCCGGCGCCATGGTCGATTCGGAGGGTCGTGCGCTGGACGGCGGCCGTACCTATCGACTCCGACTCCCGCCGGACGTGCCGGTGAAGGACTTCTGGTCGCTGGTGCTCTACGACAACCAGAGCCGGTCCATGCTCCAGACCGACCAGCCGTTCCCCAGCCTGAACAGCGAGCGCGGCGTCTCGGCCAACGAAGACGGCTCGACCGACGTCTACTTCGGACCGAGCGCCCCGGCCGGGAAGGAGAGCAACTGGATCCAGACCGTCCCCGGCAAGGGCTGGAGCGTCATCATGCGACTCTACGGTCCCCTCGATCCCTGGTTCGACAAGGCCTGGAAACCGGGAGAGATCGAGCGCCTGGACGACATCCCGGCCGTGGCAGCGACGGGTGCGGACCCGCGCATGGCGACCGACATTCCCGCAGCCATCACCACGCCCGACCGCGTCGAGACCCGAATCGGCACGCTCGAGTTCTTCGACGGCTTCCCGACGCCCGCGACCGTGGAGCTCGTCTACGACAACCTCGACTTCCTGCGCGGCGTCGAGGCATTCCTCTCCGCGTGCCCGGCCGCTTCGCTCTACGCGATGCTCGAGGGCATCGGAACCCTCGGCGTCGATCGGAACGGCGCCATCTCGATCACCGAGACGCTGCTCGACGCACGGGCGCTCTACCTGACGCCCAACACCGAGAGTGTCTACATCGGCGGCATGCTCGACCTGCGTGACGGCCCGGTCGTCGTCGAGAGCCCGCCGAACACGCTGGGCATGGTCAACGACCGCTTCTTCCGCTACGTCGCCGACATGGGCAATGCAGGGCCCGATCGCGGCCAGGGCGGCAGGTTCCTGTATCTGCCGCCGGACTGGGAGGGCGAGGTACCGGAGGGCTACTTCGCCTTCCGCTCACCGACCTACGTGAACCTGATGTTCTGGAGGGGCTTCCTGGTCGACGGAGATCCCCGACCCGCCATCGAGGCCGCCAAGGAGCGGATCAAGGTGTATCCGCTGGGCGAGACGGCCGACGCGGCGGACATGGAGTTCGTCAACACGTCCGGACGCTTCCACAACACGATCCACGCCAACGACATCCACTTCTACGAAGAGGTCCAGGCCGTGATCGACGAGGAGCCGGCTGCGGCCTTCAGTCCCGAGCTGCTGGGCCTGCTGGCGGCCATCGGCATCGAGAAGGGTGAACCCTTCGCACCCGACGCTCGGATGCAGGGGATTCTCGAGGAGGCGGCCGCCGTGGCCAACGCGACGGCGAGGGCCATCTCGTTCCGGACCCGGGACGAGCGGGCCTACTACTACGAGGACTCCGCCTGGTTCACCGCCTTCGTCGGCGGCAGCCACGAGTTCCTGCGCGAGAGCGGCGCCCGCGACCTCGATGCCAGGACCATGTTCCACTACGGGTACACGGCGGTGACGCCGGCCATGGTGGCCAAGCTCGTCGGCGTCGGCTCGCAGTACGCGGTCGCCGCGCTCGACGCCAACGGGGACTACCTCGACGGCTCGAAGACCTATTCGCTGACGCTCCCGCCCGGCATCCCGGCCAAGGACTTCTGGTCCTTCGTCAACTACGACCCGCAGACCCGATCCCTGCTGCAGACGCCCGGCACGCCGTTCCCGAGCGTCAGCAGCCAGGACGGGACCGTGCAGACCGATCCCGACGGCAGCACCACCCTCTGGTTCGGGCCCGAGCCGCCGGCCGGGAAGGAGTCCAACTGGGTGCCGACCGTGCCCGGCAAGGGGTGGTTCACGGTTCTGCGCCTCTACGGCCCTCTGGAGCCGTGGTTCGATCAGATCTGGCGACCGGGCGAGCTGGAATCGGTCGAATGAGCAGTCAAGTCGACGGAATGGACTGATGCAGCTTCGACGTCGCCAGACGGCTTCGGGGGGGCTCGACTGCAAGCTCCGCAGGGGCCTGCTGGGCCTCCTGCTCACCGGTCTCTGCGCATGCGGCGGGCTCGTCACCCGCCCCACTGCCATCGAAGACGTCGAGATTCGGGAGAAGCCCCGCCTGATCCTCCAGATCACCGTGGACCAGCTGCGCGGCGACCTGCCGCTCCGGCATCTCGAGCAGTTCGGGGAGGGTGGCTAACGATACCTGCTGCAAGAGGGCATCCACTACGACGACGCCCACCACGCCCACGCGAACACCGAGACGGTCGTGGGCCACGTCACACTCGCGACGGGGGCGCATCCCGCTGCCCACGGCATGGTGGGGAATCTCTGGCTCGACCGGAAGGCCGGCCGCACGGTCTACAACATCGAGGATGCGGACTACGAGA
>CAYYUT010000568.1:0-2533 GCA_964474935.1 uncultured Spirochaetales bacterium | reverse complement strand
GCGCACCGACGAGGCGCTGCGCGACGCTGCCGTCATCGTTCACGACCTCAGCGAGCTCGGTCGCGATGCCGAGCTTCTCTCCGACGACACCGAGAAGCCCCAAGCCGGCCGTCTCGTCGGCCGCGTCGCCGCCCTCCATGGCGTCCATGCCCGCGAGCGGCTCCATGCCTCGGTGGGCCGGGCGCTGGAGGAGATCGCGGCCCTCGACCCTGCACCGCCGCACGTCCTGTGCGAGAGCACTGGCGTGGCCCGACCCTGGCCACTCATTTCGGCACTCGTGCAGAACGCCCGGTTCTACCTGCGGCATTTCATCGTGACCGTCGACGCACTCAATCACCACCGTGACTTCGCCGACGGTCGCCTCTTCACTGGCGAAGCGACCGCATCCGGTGACGCTGCCCTTCGACGCGCCGCCGAGCTGTTCGCCGAGCAGCTCGCCTTTGCGAGCGTGATCGTTCTGACGAAGATCGACACGCTTCCCCGGGACGTCGTCGATGCCCAGGTCCGAACCCTGCAGAAGCTCCAACCGCGGGCCACCGTGGGTCTCTCTGCCCAGGCCGGTCTCCGGTTGGCGCAACTCGACTCCGCACGACCCCCCGACCCCGCTGTGCTCGAGCGACGCGCCAAGCAGTTCGGCCTCACTCGAGATGCCACCACCGCCGACGGGTTCGAGGCCATCGTTCTCCGCGACCCGCGCCCCTTCCATCCCCAGCGTCTGCATGACGCCTGTCAGAGCCACCTCGGCACGGGTCTCTACCGCACGAAGGGATTCCTGTGGTTGGCCTCTCGCCCGGAGGACGTTCTTCTGTGGGAGCAATCCGGGAGCCAGATCGCCCTCGAGCTCGCCGGCCTCTGGCTGGCCGAGGCCGCCGAGAATCGTTACGGCAAGCTCACGTCCGTGGAAGCCGCACTCTTGCGGCGGCAGCTCGAAACGGAACATCCCATCTTCGGGGATCGCCGCAACGAGCTCACGCTGATTGGTCTGCCGAGAGAGTGCGAGGCCTTTGCTTCCGCCCTTCGACGCGCCCTCTGCACCGATGACGAGATCGCTGCCTGGCAACGCGGAGAAGGGTTCCCGGACCCCTGGCCCACGAACGTGAAACTCATCGATCCGGCCACCGGGAGCACTCCGTCCCCGGGATAGGCAGGAGGGCCTTCGTCCAGGCCGAGGAAGCCGGCACGCGGACTCCGATCACGCGTGGATGCGGAAGTGGATCGAGCGGCGCGGGCCGTCTTGACCACAGAGCGGATCGACTCGCCAGCGCGGTTGGGTGCGGGCTGCGCGGCCGCCGCACCCCGCGGCGGGGTGCGGCGACGTGGACGCGGGGGCGCCTACAGGCTGGCGCGGTCGTCCGACGGGTGGTGGCTGTCGTAGAGCTCGAGGTATTCGTCGAGCGAGGTCTCGCCGTTCGAGTCGAGATCGCTCTGCTCGAAGGTGACGCCATAGTCCTGGAGCTTGGCGTCCTCGTATTCCGTGCGAGTGAGCGTACCGGTCTCGTCGGTGTCGGCCATCTGGAAGATGTGCACGACCACCTCGCGGGCGTCGTAGCCCTGACCAGCCAGTGCTGCGGCGGGAGCGAACGCAAGGCCGAACGCGGCCAGCATGAGATAAGTGCGAAGCATGGTGTGTCCTCTCGTCGTTGTCTGGGAGTCGTTCTCGCGACCCGGGCGGATCGGTCGTCAGCCGACCTTCGGCTTGCGTCCGCTGGCCTCCTCGAGAAAGTCGTTCGACGCGAGCTCGCGCTCGCCGTCTTGAATGGCCCGCACGATCCGCTCGGCCACGAAGTCGGGCGACAGGCCCTCCGGCAACCGCGGCGCCTCGCCGGCGATCGGCCGGCCAGCCAGACCGGTTTCGGTATGGGGCGGACGGATGTCGAGGACGTCGATCTTGCGACGTCGGACTTCGCGCGCGAACGCATGGTCGAAGGCGGTGAGAGCCGCCTTGGTGGCCGAGTAGAAGGCCATTCCCGCCACGGGCCGCTCGGCCACGATAGCGCTGATCTGGGCGACGAAGCCTCCTTCGCCGATGTGGGGCAGCGCAGCTCGCGCCAGGCGGATCGGGCCGACGAGGTTGGCCACCAGGAGGGCGTCGATCACGTCGTCGTCGAGGTCGTCGACTGGGCCAAAGGCCACGACGCCGGCCGCGTTCACGATCCCGTCGAGGCGACCATACTGGGTGAGCGCGGCTCCGACGGCCGCTTCACATGCCGAACGATCGCGGAGATCGCCGGCGACGCGCGGTCCGCCGAAGGGCAGGGAGCCGAGTCGGCCCTCGTCACGGCCGAATGCCACGAGTCGAGCGCCGTGCTTCTCGAGATGCGTCCCGATTCGTGAACCGAGCGCCCCGGTGGCCCCGGCGACGACGATGCTGGCATCTTGGATAGGTCGAGCCATGAAATCCTCCTACACTCGCGAGCGGCGGGTGCTCGTTCGAGAGGGTAGAGTGAGGTGCGTGATTGTCAAAGTTATATTTAGACAAAATCTGAACAAGACCGATTTCCCCTGGGGGCATAGTCCCCAGGCCAAGGAAAGG
>CAYYUT010000567.1:0-2537 GCA_964474935.1 uncultured Spirochaetales bacterium | reverse complement strand
ACGCGGCGTGGAACACGACCGCCCGGGTGCGCGCGTTGTCGAAGAGATAGAGCAGCTCTTCCTCGACATAGCGGTAGTTGACGTTGAACGAGGCGGCGCGCGCCTTCATCGCGCCGAGCATGCCCTCGAGATACTCGTGGCCGTTGTAGAGATACAGCGCGACATGGTCCTGACCCGACTCGTGATTCGCGAGCGACGAGCGCTCCGCATGGCAGCCGAGCCCGTGCTCACGGAACACGCTCGCCAGCCGACGGCTGCGGTGCGTGGTCTCGCGCCACGAGAAGCGTCTCCCACCCGAGACGATGCAGTCGCGCTCCGGGATCCGGTGGGCGATCGCTTCGTGGATGGCGGCGAGGTTCATGCCCACGAGCCACCCCAATGGGCGACGACGGCCATGGCCTCGAGCGTGGCCTCGATCGGCCCGGATTCGAGCGCGATCCGCGCCCCGGCCCAGCTTCCGTCCGCCGACTGTGCGCCGAGCACCTCGCCGAGCAGCTCGTTCGACGAGAGCTCGCTGCCGGGGAGGGCACGCGCCTCGCACAAGAAGAGCACGCTTGCGGCATCGAGCGCGTCGAAGCGTCTCTCGGCGAGTCCCCGCCCGAGCTCGCGTCCGCACCACTGCAGGGCCGGATCGGAGAGCTCGCTCTCCTGGAGAGCGTACCAGGCCGCGTAGCCCGCGAGCACCGAGCGCGGACCCGAGGCCACGCGGTCGGGCGACCAATGGCGCGCCAGGAATCCCTCGATGGCGTCGAGCACCTTGGGGCGGACCGCGAACGACTTGATGAACAGCGTGCCGAGGAGGGCCGTCCGCGCGAGCCGGTCGGCGGGCGACTCCTCGCTCCCGAACGATCCATCCGGCCGCTGGTGCTCGAGCAGACCCGCGACCTGCAGCCCCACCTCGCGACTCCGGAGCGCGCGCACGCGATCGAGCTTCAGGAACGCGGCGAGCGCCGGGTCGAGCGACCGGATCGGCTCCCGGAGCAGCGCGGATCGAAGCTCGGCCGCCGGACGCAGGCCGCTGATCACCTCCCCCTCGATTCCGACGTCGGGCCCCCCGACTTCGGCGAGGTAGCCCCGGGCCCGCCCCAGGGCCTGGGCGACGTCATCGCCCATCACGGCACCCGCAGCCAGAGTCCGCACAGATAGTGGCCCTCGGGATGATGCACCGAGACCGGATGATCGGACGCCGGCGACAGGCGCCGCAGGATCTGGACGTCGCGCCCGGCATCGAGGGCCGCGCCGTGGAGGAGCTGCTCGAAGAGCGTGAGGCCCACGTGATGCGAGCAGGCGAAGGCCAGCATCCAGCCATCCCGACCCGTCCGTTGCAGAGCGTGGAGGAGCAGGTCCTTGTGCGCGCGGACGGCCCGCTGCAGATCGGCGCGGCGCCGTGCCAGGGGCGGGGGATCGACGATCACGAGCCCGTAGAGCCCCGGGTCGCGACGCACGAACTCGAAGGCGTCGGCCGCGTGGATCTCGACCCGTGAAGGCGCGACGTTCGCGGCGAGATTCCGGCGCGCGAGGGCGAGGGCCGCTTCGGAGCTGTCGACCAGGCTGACGCAGCGGGCGCCGCCGGCCGCAGCGGCCACCGAGAACCCACCCGTGTAGGCGAACAGATCGAGGACGTCGCGTCCCGACGCGAGACTCCGCACGAGGGTACGCGCGTCGCGTTGGTCGAGATAGAAACCGGTCTTCTGGCCCCGCACCGGATCGACCGCGAAGCGGCTCGATCCCTCCCGGATCCAGACCGGCGCGTCTCCGATCTCGCCGAAGAGCGTGCCACCCACCTGCTGGAAGCCTTCGCGACGCGCGGCGACCGCGTCGGTGCGGTCGATGGCGACGCGCACCCCCGCGGTCTGCTCGAGCAGGCCGGCGATCTCCTCGCGCCGGTTCGCCCACACGACGTGGTTCAGCTTCACGACGCACACGTCGGCGAAGCGATCGATCACGAGGCCCGGAAGCCCGTCGCCCTCGGCGTTCACGAGCCGCATCGCATCGGTCTCGCGCAGCCCCGGCTCTCCGCGACGACGCGCGAAGGCCGCTTCGACCCGTTCGGACAGCCAATCGGGCCCGGGCGACTCCTTGCCGAAATGGGTCAGCCGCACGCGGATCTGGCTGTTCGGGGAATGGAGCCCGAATGCGAGGATCTCCCCCTCGGCCGAACGGACGCACACGACGCCCGACGACCCGTCCTCGCCCTCGATGCGCGCGATGGCACCCGACATGAGCCAGGGATGCCGGCGTCGCACCGAACGGTCGCGACCAGGATGCAGAATGCACTCGAACACGCGCGGACCATGCGCCATCCCGCGTCCCGCGTCCAACCCGACCATGGAGTTGGTTCGCGGCATGGATCTGCCGGGTGCTCGCGGGGGGTCGGGACCCGCTCCCGGTGGGCTGAGGGTTGGTTCGCGGTCCGTTTCCCCGGATTCGGCGTGGCTTCGTCCGGCTCGTCGGGGTGGGTCCCGATGGCGGATGGCCCGAGCGAAACCGATTGCGCTCGGGGCTGCCTGTGCGACGCTGCCTGCGTGTCGCCGATG
>CAYYUT010000566.1:0-2546 GCA_964474935.1 uncultured Spirochaetales bacterium | reverse complement strand
TGCGGGCCGCCAATGTCCTGATTCGAACGTGACGACGAAGCGACCCCCGGCCAGCGGCGACTCCCCGACATGAGCCAATCAGCGGCTCGCCCGTGCGAAGCTCGTGAGGGTCCGGCCGGTGGCGGCTCGGAAGTCGCGGGCCATGTGGGCCTGGTCGGCGTAGCCCAGCGCAAAGGCGAGATCGGCGAGCCCGCCCTCTTCACCGGCTTCGACGCGGACGGCGAGTTCCTGCAGTCGGTAGCGCCGGATGACAGCCTTGGGGGACGCGCCGACCTCGGTGTGGAACAGCCGCTGCAGCCCTCGTACGCGTACGGTCAGGCCGGCGTGTGCGGCGAGGGTGTCCACGCGGGTGATCTGGTGCGTGCGCGCGTAGTCCACCAGCGCCACGGCGCGGTGGCCTCTGGGGTGGGCCCGCCGACGGTCGCGCAGCCAGCGGACCAAGGCATGGAGGCCGTCAACGTCCCGGTCGGGGGCAGTCACCGCCGCGACGAGCTCGGGCTCGGGCAGGGGGGTCAGGGCGTTCGTGAACCGGGCCGCCGCGCCGTCGAGCACGCAGCCCGCGGCGCCCGGACGCAGCTTCGCCGCTCGCACGCGCCCGAGCCCGCTGAGCGTTCGCGTCCACAGGCGGGTCCACACCCCGACCACGCGGCCCTGCGCCGTCGCGGGCTCCCCCGGGGTCCACTCGAAGACGAGGTTCACCGAGGGGTCCGCGAGCAGCTGAGTCTCGTGGTCGGGTTGTCCGCGGAGGTCCCAGGCCCCGATCCAGAGCGTCTCGACGAGGCCGGCGAGGTCTTCGGGCGGGGCGAAGGTGCGTGCCTCGACGCGGGCGCCGCTCGCGCGATCGGACAGGAGCCCCCGCGCGCGTCCGTTCCCCGACGGTCGCGTTTCTTCAAGCCCCGGCGATCCTGGCGCTCTACGGTGCATCCACATCCAAGGAGTGCCCATGTCCACCCTGATCGTCCAGTCGCTCTCCGACATCCCGGCCTACGAGGGCCCGAACGCCATCCCGGGGATCCGCTTCCGCGCCGTGCGGCACGCCCTCGGCGTGACCTCGTGGGGCATGAACCTGCTCGAGCTCGCACCGGACTGCGATGGCCACCCCGAGCACGATCACGCGCACGACGGTCAGGAGGAGGTCTACGTGGTTCTGTCGGGGAGCGCGGTGCTGAGAGCGGCAGGAGCGGACCACCCGATCAGGGCGGGCGACGTGGTGCGGGTGCCGGCGGAGGTGACGCGGAAGATCGTCGCGTCGTCGGAGGGAGCGACCGTGCTCGCGCTGGGCGGCACCCCGGGTCAGGCGTTCACGCCCACAATGTAGCGCGCGGCCGTGGACCCGGCGCCGCGGGCGTACACCCTGACGCCCCTGGCTCCCAACAGGTCGCCCCCCCCGAACAGCACCGACCCGTCGCCCGACACCGGCGCCAGCGTCGAGCTCGAGGAACTCCTCGAGATGGAACCCTTTTTTGGTGGGGGTGAAGTAGAAGACCACCGCCTCGTCGCACCCGAAGACCACGACCTGGCCATCCTGGGGGGGCCGATGACCAGGAAGCCCTCGTCGTCCACTTCTCCCTGTCGAAGGGCTTGTCCCACCGGCCGCGCCTTCTTCCGGGGGAACACCAAGCGCAGCCCGGTGCCATCGGTGTGCAGCGTCGGTTGCTGCAACACGAGCAGCCGCAGCACACCCACAGCGGCGTGAGCAGCTCGGCCGCTCGGTCGAACCATCGATCGAGCGTCGCGGACGGGATGCGGGCGCCCTGGGCCTCGAAGTCGCGGCGGAGCCTATCGAGCGGGAGGAAGAGGCCACATCGGGCGAAGCACAGCCAGGCCATCAGTTCGAAGGTGCAGGTCGCGCGCTCGAACGGCATCGGGGGCTGCGGCGGCGTCGTCACCTCGTCACAGGTCTTGCACCCGACGAAGACGCGGTGGGTGTCGAGCAGCCGCACGTGGGCGCGGACATAGGGGTCCTCCGTCGACGTCCGCGTCTCCTGGACGAACAGGTCGTCGCCACCGCAGCTCACGCAGGTCTCTGGTCGCAGGACCCGGATCTCGGCCTCGAGTTCGGGAGGGGGGCCTCGTCCTCCGCCCCCGTGCTTCTTCGACTTGTCTTTGGCCTTCGGGGACTCCGCTGGACTCGGCTCCCCCTCCTCCGAGCCCGCCTGCGCCTCCTCCGAGGAGGATGCCGGCGTCTCGGTCGTCGCGAGCTCGACCAGGGCCGCTCGGGCCGCCTCCGCCGCGGGCTGCGCCTGAGCCAGCGCCTCCTCGCGCTGCCGCTCGAGCTCCGCCCGGCGCTCCTCGGCCTGCTCCCCCAGCAGCACCGACAGCTGCTCGGTCACCCCCTGCACCATCACCATCAAGGGAGCGATCCCTCGAAAATGACTGCGCGCACCGCGAACACCGACACGCCCGAGTCGATCATGGCTGGAGTTCGAAGATCGTAATCGAGAAGATTCTTGCATCCTGGATTCTGGTGTGTGGAGATGGAGTCATGAGCAACCTCCTCACCATCGACGACCAGCTCGAGACTCGCTTGGCGGCCTTCTCTGTCG
>CAYYUT010000565.1:0-2559 GCA_964474935.1 uncultured Spirochaetales bacterium | reverse complement strand
GGCCTCTACCACCTGGACGACGGGCCGGCGGGCGCCGTCTGCACCGGCTCGGTGGTCGATGCGTCGGGAGCGGGTGGGGGAGGAACCCCGGGCGAGTGCCGCATCGGGGGCGGGCCTCCGGGGCCAGATCGGGCTCGGCGCCTACGGAGCGGCCAAGGCCGCGGTCGTGAATCTCACCCAGACGGCGGCCGTCGAGAACGCGCGCGCCGGCATCCGGGTGAACGCGATCTGCCCCGGCGCGATCGGAACGCCTCCCTTCCTGGCGTGGGTCGAGCAGTTCCCGGGAGGCCTCGACCGCTTCGAGCGCCAGATCCCGCTGGGCCGGATCGGCCGACCCGACGAGATCGCCCAGGTGGCCCTCTTCCTGGCCTCGGACGAATCGTCGTACGTGACGGGCGCGGTGTTCGTGGCCGACGGAGGGGTCGCCGCGGTGCTCGGGTCGCCGGGCCAGCCAGAGGAGCCGAATCGATGAACGAGCTTCGCGACCGCGTGGCGGTGGTGACCGGCGCTGGCAGCGGCATCGGACGCGCCATGGCGGCGCGCTTCGCCGACGAAGGGATGGCCGTGGTGCTCGCCGACGTCGAGGGCGGGGCCGCCGAACGCGCCGCGAGCGAGCTGCGCGCGGGCGGCGCCCGCAGCATGGGAGTCGCCTGCGACGTCACGCGTCCGGAGGCCGTCGAGGCTCTGGCCGAGCGGACCGTCGCCGAGTTCGGGGCCTGCCACCTGCTCTGCAACAACGCGGGGGTGCTCAAGTTCGGGATGCTCACGGAGGCGTCGCTCGCCGACTGGCAGTGGCTCGTCCAGGTGAATCTCTTCGGCGTCGTCCACGGTCTGCAGGCATTCCTGCCCCGCATGCGGGCCCAGGAGGGCGAGGCCCACATCGTCAACACCGCCTCCTTCAGCGGTCTGGCGGCGGGGCTCGAGGCCGGGATCGGCGCCTACACCGCCTCGAAGTTCGCCGTGGTCGGGCTGACCGAGCAGCTCCGTACCGAGCTCGCCGCCGACGGCATCGGTGTGACGGCGCTCTGCCCGGGGATGGTGGCCACACGCATCACCGAGGCGGGCCGCAACCGGCCCGACACGCTCGGCGGGCCCGAGGCCACCGACGAGCGCTGGCTCGACCGCGACCGACTGGCGCACGCGATGGACCCGAGCGCCGTGGCAGGGATGGTGGTCGACGCCGTGCGCGAGAACCGGCCCTACGTGATGACCCATCCCGCCGAGACGAAGGCCGTGATCGAGATGCGCACCCAGGCGCTGCTCGAGGCCTGCCAGACGGGCTGATCCCCGGCCGCGCACCCGCCGAGCACCGCCCGCGCATCAGCCGTGCCCAGCGGCACACCGGTCGCGCACCGGATGGCGCGCGGAGCCCCCGATCAACTGGCTAGAAGATCCCGTAGGCGCCGTCCACGACCAGCGTGTCGCCGGTGTGGTAGCGGCTCGCATCGCTCGCCAGATAGACCGCCAGGCCGGCGAAGTCCTCGCCCTCGCCCCAGCGTCGCATCGGCACCCGCTTGAGCACCTTCTCGAGGAACTTCGGATGGGTGAGCGAATCGCTCGTCATGGGCGTGTCGATCCAGCCCGGAACGATCGCGTTGGCGCGGATGGCGTGGCGCGCCAGCTCGACGGCGAGACCCCGTGCCATCGCGATGACGCCGGCCTTCGACGTCGCGTAGTGCTGGCGCATCGGGAAGCCCTCGGTCGCAGAGAGGCTGCTCGTGACCACCAGCGAACCGCCCCCGCCCCGCTCGACCATGTGCCGCGACGCGGCCCGGAAGGTGAAGAAGACCCCGTCGAGATTCACGCGCAGGACCCGTCGCCACTCATCGGAGCTCATCTCCATGAACGAGGGCGCCGCCCCGCCGATCCCGGCGTTGGCGAAGCAGGCGTCCACGCGTCCGAGCGACGAGAGGGTCTCGGCGAAGCAGGCCTCCACCTCCGACTCGCTGCCGACGTCGCACTGGAGCGCCAGCACCTTCGTGCCGTGAGCCTCGAGCCGGGTGCGCGCGTCGGCGTTCTTCGCAGCGTTGGTCCCCCAGACGCAGACGTCGGCGCCCGCGCGGGCGAGGCCGTCGGCCATGCCGAGACCGATTCCGCTGTTGCCACCGGTGACGAGCGCCACCTTGCCGCTGAGGTCGAACGCCTCGAATGCCATCGGTCTCCCCCGGGTGCGGATGCCGTGCCCATCTTACCCCAGCCACGTCCCGAGCCGGACCGCCGCCGCACACGCGGGGTGCTAGAGTCGGGCGCCATGGCGACGGTGCTCGAGAACTGGGCCGAGGTCGTGCGCACCCAGAACCTGTCGGCCGACAAGCCGATGGACCTCGTGTCGCGCTGGCTGCTGATCACGCGCGCGAGCGTCTTCCCGATGACGATCCTCTCGGCGGCGATCGGCGGTCTGCTCGCCGCGGCGAGCCCGGATTCCCCGGCCTTCTTCCCGGGCCATCTCCTGCTGGCCACCCTCGGCCTCGACCTCGCCCAAGCCGCCAACAACAAGATCAACGCCTACTACGACCTCGAAGGCAGCGTCGATTCACCGGGCTACGTCAGCACCGAGTC
>CAYYUT010000564.1:0-2572 GCA_964474935.1 uncultured Spirochaetales bacterium | reverse complement strand
GCTGCGCGATGGCGGCGACCGCCGCGCCCGCTCGCCAACGCGTGCGGGCGCGGCGCTTCTCGCGGGGCCCGAAGACCTCCTCCTCGGTGACGACGGCCAGGCGCTCGACCGGGAGCTCGAAGCCTTCCGAGATGCGCGCGACCCGGACTTCGACCTTGCCGCGTCCCGCCCAGCGATCGGCAGCCCGACCGTCGTTCGCCACCTTCGCGGACACGTCGTAGTCGAGGAGCACCTCGCGCAGGCGCTCGGCCCCCGAGAGCGAAGGCGTCGTGAGCGACACGCGCCAGCGCTCGTCGCGCCATCCGACGAGCCGCTCGACGAGCGGCGCGAGCGGCTCGTCGGCCGAGCGCGCCCGGGCGAGCTCGCGGCGGAGCTCGTCGTGGAGCGGAGCCGCGATGTGGAACCGCTCGCTCGCGGCTTCGGAATCGGCGATCTCGAGCCGTTCGAGTCGCACCGGTCGGCGCGCCTCGAGCGCCTCTTCGAGCGCGGCGGTGTCGAGCAGCGTCTCGGAGGGCGGGGCCACGATCCGCCCTGCCTCGCGCGCTCCAGCGTGATTGTCGAGTGCTTCGCGGGCGTAGCTTTGCAGGCGGTCGCGCACAGCCACCGGGTCGTCCACGACGACGAGCGTGTCGTCGGGCAGGAAGTCGAGCACCGTCTCGGTCGACGCCAGCAGCCGCGGCGCCAGCGCTTCGACGCCGGGCGGATGGTGTCCACGGAGCAGCGCGTCCATCAGCTCGTCGACGTGACGGGCCTCGTCGGACCCGGTCGCGAGCGCGCGAATGGCGTCACCCTGGGCGATCACCCGCGAGCGATCGAGGAGCATCTCGCGAGGAGGTGCGGCCACGACGCCCGCCAGGCTTCCCTGTGAGCGCTGGGTCGCGGCGTCGAACTCGCGGATTGCCTCGATCTCGTCTCCGAGCAGCTCGAGCCGGACGGGACGCGCGCGCTGCGGCGGAAACAGGTCGAGGATTCCGCCTCGCACCGACATCTCGCCCGGCTCTTCGACCAGCGGCATCCGGTTGTAGCCCGCCGCCACAAGTCGCTCGACGAGCGCATCGCGGTCGCTCGTCATGCCCACTTCCATGTGGACCGTGCGCGTGCGCACCAGCTCGCGCGAGGGCACGCGGGTGAGCAGCGCGGTGGCCGGCGCGACCACGATGGGAGCCGGCTCGTGGCCTCCGTCCGCCAGCCAGCGATAGAGCACCTCCATGCGCTGCGCGACGATGAAGGGCTGAGGTGAGAAACGCTCGTAGGGCGTGGTGTCGTGGCGCGGGAAGGCGCGGACCCGATCGGCCTGGGCCTCGCCGAGGAAGGCGCGCAGATCCTCGATGAAGGCGTCGACGGCCTTCGAGCTCGGCGTGAGCACGAGGATCGGGCGTTCGCCATGGCTCCGCGCCAGGCGCGCTCCGAACAGGGCCCGGGCTGCGCCCCGCAGCCCCGATACGCGGACGGCGTGCTCCGGCCCGGGGCGTTCGCAGATGCGCCGCGCCAGGTCGTCGAGGCTTCGGGCCGTGCGTCGGTCGTCGCCCGCCGCCCCTTGGGTTCGCAACTCGGCCATGTGGGATGTGTAGCGGGTCAGCGGGGCGTGGCGTCCGGGAGACCCCCGTCGACGGGCAGGGTCGCCCCGGTGGTGGGCGTGCCGCGCTCGAGGAAGAAGGCGACGGCCCGGGCCACGTGGTCGGCCGTGACGCGTGCCTTGAGCAGATTCCGCTCGCGGTAGTACTCCCGAAGCCCGGCCGGGTCGAGGCCGCGCGCCGCCATCCGGCTGGGACCCACTGCCTCCCACAGGCCCGACCGTCGGGTCCCGTCCTCGAAGACCGCATCCGGAGCCACCATGTTGACGCGCACGTCGAGCGGGGCGAGCTCCTGGCTGGCGATCCGGCACAGCTGGTGGGCGGCCGCCTTGCTCGCACTGTAGGCCCCGAACTGGGCGCCCGGTGCGAACACGTTCTTGGTGGACACGAGCACGACGTCGCCACCGGTCGCACCGAGCTCGAACTGTCGCGCCGCCTCACGCAGCACGAGCAGCGTGCCCTCGGTGTTCACCCGTGAGACCCGACGGAAGGTGTCGAGGTCGAGATCGCGGCGCGACGACACGGCCGCCACCCCGGCATTGATGACCACGGCGTCCACCCCGCCCCAGCTCCCCACCACCGCCGCGAATCCGGCTTCGACCGAACCGGGGTCGGCGGTGTCGAGCGGCGTGGTGAGCAGGCGTTCGCCGAAGCGCCCCGAGAGCTCGGAGCCGAGCGCGTCGAGGGCGTCGCCCGGGAGATCGCTCGCCGCCACATGGGCTCCCCGCTCGAGGAGGCCTCGGCAGACGCCGGCGCCGATGGCGCCGGCCGCGCCGGTGACGAGCACGACCTGACGCGCGAGCGGGGCCTCCGAAGCGCCGCGGAGCTTGGCGTGCTCGAGCGACCAGTACTCCATGTCGAAGAGATCCGTCTCCGGAAGCCCGAGGTAGCTCCCCACCCGCGCCACCCGAGACTTGGCCCGCAGCGTGTGCTCCGTGATGTCGCGCACGATGCGGGCGGCCTTGGCATCCTTGCCCGCGCAGGCGGCGCCCATTCCC
>CAYYUT010000563.1:0-2582 GCA_964474935.1 uncultured Spirochaetales bacterium | reverse complement strand
CCTGCGCGAAGGGGCCGCGATCGGCGACTTCATGCGTCCCGATCGGGTGGTGATCGGAGTCGAGGACGCCCAGAGCGAGGCGATCCTGAGGGATCTCTACCGTCCGCTCTATCTGATCGAGACCCCTTTCGTGATCACCAACATCGAGACCGCCGAGCTCGCCAAGTACGCGGCCAACGCCTTCCTCGCCACCAAGATCTCGTTCATCAACGAGATGGCCAATCTGTGCGAAGCGGTCGGGGCCGACGTCCACGCGATCGCCAAGGCGATGGGACTCGACCGGCGGATCGGCCCGAAGGTCCTCCATGCCGGACCGGGCTGCGGCGGTTCGTGCTTCCCGAAGGACACACGCTCCGTGGCGCACCGGGCGCGCGAGGCCGGTGGCTCGCTCGAGATCGTGGAGGCGGTGATCCGGGTGAACGAGCGCCAGCGCCTCCGGATGGTCGACAAGATCGTCGAGACGCTCGACGGCGACCTCGAAGGACGCACCATCGGGGTGCTCGGACTCTCGTTCAAGCCCGAGACCGACGATCTCCGCGAAGCGCCTTCGATCGACATCATCCACGCGCTCGAGAAACGGGGCGCGAGCATCCGCGCCTACGACCCGGTGGCCATGGAGGCGGCCGCCCCGCTCCTGCCCGGCGTCGCGCTCTGCGAGAACGCCTACGAGGCCTGCGAGGGCGCCCATGCGATGGTGCTCGTCACCGAGTGGAACCAGTTCCGGATGCTCGATCTCGACCGGCTGCGGGAGGCACTGCGCGAGCCCGTCGTGATCGACCTGCGCAACGTCTACGAGCCGCGAACGCTGCGGGCCGCCGGCTTCCGATACGCGTGCGTGGGCCGGTGAGCCGGCGCTCGCCCAGCGTCCATGCCGTGGTCCTCGCGGGTGGTTCCGGCCAGCGTTTCTGGCCGCGCTCGCGTCGTCGACACCCGAAGCCGCTGTTGCGCGTCGTCGACGGGGCGACCCTGCTCGAGGCGACCCTCGCGCGGGCCCGCGCGGTGGCCAGTCCCGACGCCACCTGGCTCGTCTGCACCCACGAGCACGCGACGCCCATGCGGCGGACCTCGGGCATCAGGCCGTCGCGCGTGCTCGTCGAGCCCCGCGGCCGGAACACCGGGATGGCGGTGGCGCTCGCGGCGAATCGCATCCGGGCCGAGGATCCCGATGCGGTGATCGTGGTGCTGCCGGCCGATCACGTGATCCCGGACACACGCGCCTTCGTGCGAGCGATCCGCAAGGCGGCGCGGGCGGCCGATCGCGAACGGGTCCTCGTCACGCTCGGTGTCCGCCCGACCCGTCCCGAGACCGGGTACGGCTACATCGCGGCCGGCGCCCCGGCCGGCCGCGCCCATCCGGGGCTCCACCGCGTGCGGCGCTTCGTCGAGAAGCCAGATCGCGCCCGGGCCCGGCGCTTCCTGAAGAGCGGCGACTACGCCTGGAACGCCGGCATCTTCGTGTGGCGGGCCGACGTCATCCTCGAGCAGATCGAGGCGCACGCGCCGACGCTGCATCGCGCCTGCGCGCCGCTTCGGGCGCGACCCCGCTCACGCGAGGCGCGCGAGCTCGCCTACCGCAAGGCCCCGGCGGTTCCGATCGACATCGCGGTCCTCGAGCCCAGCCGCCGGGTCTGGACCCTGCCGGTCGACTTCCACTGGAACGATGTCGGCACCTGGGATTCGCTCGCACGGGAGCTCGGGGTCGGCACCGGGCGCTCGAAAGTGGTCGAGGGCAGCGCCATCCTGGACGACGCCCACGGCAACCTCGTATGGCCGGACGGCCGCCTCGTGGTGCTGCTCGGGGTCGAGGGTCTCGCCGTGATCGACACCCCCGAGGCGTTGCTCGTCGCCCGGCTCGATCGCAGCCAGGACGTCCGACGCGTGGTGGAGCGCCTCGGCAGCGACGGACACGCACGGCTCACCTGACCCATGGCTCGCGCAGGCGTCGGCCACAACCTGCTCCGCAGCATCCCGCTCTTCGAGGAGGTCGGTGACGACGAGCTCGACACGCTGCGCGCGCGGATGATCGAACGCTGCTACCCGCGGGACGCGTTGATCGTGCAGGAGGGACAGCCGGGCGACAGCCTCTACGTGATTCGCGAAGGCCGCGTCAAGGTCACGAAGCTCTCGGGCGCCGGCCGCGAGAAGATCCTCGAGATCCTCGGTCCGGGAGCCTTCTTCGGCGAGATGGCCCTGCTCGATCGCCCGGAACGCTCGGCGTCGGTCCGCGCGCTCGATCCCGTGGCGGCCTACGCGATCTCGCGGGTGGAGTTCCATCGCTGCCTGCGCGAGAGCGCCGACTTCGCGCTCGGCGTGATCCGCGAGCTGGCGCGGCGCCTGCGGCGCACCGACGACCAGGCCAGCTCGCTCCCCTACCAGAGCGTCCTCGAGCGGACGCGTGAGCTCCTGAGCGGCCTGGCCCAGGAGACGGCCGGCGAGCCGGGCTGGCGTCGGACACCCCCGCTCACGCACCAGGAGATGGCCGATATGGTGGCGACGTCGCGCGAAACGGTGACCCGGGCGTTGAAGCGACTGCGTGCGAGCGGGTGGCTCCGACAGAGCGGGAAGCGCTACGAAGTGAGAGG
>CAYYUT010000562.1:504-2587 GCA_964474935.1 uncultured Spirochaetales bacterium | reverse complement strand
CAGCAGGGGCCACCAGTCGCCGAGCTGCTCGAGTGCCTGGGCGACGCCGCAGTTCATCCGGTCGAATCGTGTTCGGGACATCTGTGGCATCCCCCATCGACGCGAGTCCTGGAAGCCGGCCCGCGGGGCGAGCCCGGCAAGCCTGTCCCATTCAGCTTCGGCCCGTTCAGCTTCGGACCGCTCGGCCCGTGGACCCGAGCGCATCACGAGTTGCTTCGGGCAACCTGCGGCATCGGCAGCCGGATGGCAACCCGCGCGACGAACACTGAGACCATTGGTCCCACCCGAGCACCCGCATGGGGCGGCGCGGCGATCGTGGGGCGGGGTCGTTCTTGGCACAT
The DNA here is from genome assembly GCA_964474935.1 of uncultured Spirochaetales bacterium. GTDB lineage: Bacteria > Myxococcota_A > UBA9160 > UBA9160 > JAFDDA01 > CAYYUT01. Next base: position 2,246 of record CAYYUT010000562.1, on the reverse strand, counting down.
GGTATGCAAATTCTGTTGACACGGTGCCGTCGCCAGGGCCGTGAGCTGTCCGGGTCGTCCAGCCCGGCTGAACGGCTCGTACGGGTGCACTGGATTCGCGGTCTCGCGTCGAGGCTGCGGGCCCGCGCCGCGACGTCCGACGCGAGGAGGGAGCGGAGCCATGCAACGCGAGGAGTGGGAGGCGAGTGCCGTGTGCGCACTCTGTGGATCCCCGGTTTCGGGGGTCGAGCGTCCCTTCGTGTACGGCACGGAGAACGTGCTCTGTGCCGGATGCGCGAGGGCTCGCGGCGGGCGCTACGACGCCCAGCGCGACTGCTGGGTGGCCGCGCCCAGCCTCTCGGAACTTCCCGACGAGGCCTACGGGGTGGCGCCGCACGAGCACCGACGGGGATGAGCGGGCAGGGCCCCCCGGATTTCGTCGCCAGGGGGAGGACGGTCTCCGGGGCGGAGCGGCCTCCCTGGCGAGCCGCTGTCCCGGTCGCGTGAGGAGGTCACCATGCGACGAGAGCGATCCAAGACGCATCCCGCGGCGTCGCTGCCGCGGACCGACCGGCGGATTCCCGAGCACGAGCGCGATCCGTACGATCTCCGCGGGAAGCTTCCCGATCCGACGGCCTGCTCGTCCTGTGACGTGATGTTTCGGGACGGACGATGGACGTGGGGAGCGCCGCCCGCCGATTCCCATCGCACCACGTGTCCCGCTTGCCGGAGGATCGAGGACGACTACCCGGCTGGCGTCGTGATCGTGGAAGGGGCGTTCGCAACGCGCCATCGCGCGGAGATCCTCGGCCTGGCGCGGAACCTCGAGGAGCGCGAGAAGAGGCCGCATCCCCTGAAACGCATCATGCGCATCGCGCACCCCGACGACGGGCCGATCGCGATCGCCACCACCGACGCCCGTCTCGCGCGTGGGATCGGCGACGCGCTCCACCGGGCCTACGAAGGCGAACTCGACGTCCGGTACACCGACAAGGAAGACCTGCTCCGCGTCCACTGGACGCGCTGAGCGCGGCTCGCCCGGGACAGCCTGCCCGGCCCGAAAACGGGGTGGGCGAGCGCCGGAGTGCCTCCTCCGATCGAGGGCCCCGCGCGCATCCGACCGGCCCTGGGCGTGCGCCCGGCGCCCAAGCCTGACGGACCCCGGACCGCACCCCCTTGGCCCTCGGTCCTCGCGTCGGGATGGCGGGTGCCACGCTGCGAACCGCTTGCGGGTGTGCGGTGGACGGCACCGCAGCGGTCAAGGATCCTCCGCCTCGCCCTCTGGCCCGCGAAGCAGAGGCCCGTGGGAGGGTGCTGGACGAACCGCACGGGCGTACGATCCTCGAAGCGTTGCGCGAGGTCACCCCTGTCGCCCCCGAGTGGGCGCAGACCCTGGAGAGGAACGACGATGAGCACCAGCGAGGATCCGAGCATCCGGCCGGCGGCGCACGATCTCGGGTTCGATCCCGAAGCCCTGCGCGAGAGGTACCGCCTCGAGCGCGAGAAGCGTCTGCGTCCCGACGGGAACGACCAATACGTCGTGGTGACCGGTCGCTTCGCCCACTACCTCGACGACCCCTACCAGACCGAGACGATCGAGCGCGAGCCCCTCCACGACGAGGTCGAGGTGCTCGTCGTCGGCGGCGGGTTCGGAGGTCTGCTGGCCGGGGCGCGGCTCCGCGAGGCCGGAATCGAGAGCCTGCGCATCGTCGACCCGGCCTCGGACTTCGGCGGCACCTGGTACAGGAACCGCAATCCCGGCA
>CAYYUT010000562.1:0-494 GCA_964474935.1 uncultured Spirochaetales bacterium | reverse complement strand
GTACAGCTTCCTGCCGCTGCTCGATGAGGTCGGCTACATGCCGAAGCAGTAGTACGCCGACGGCGGCGAGATCCTCGCCTACAGCCAGGCGGTGGCGCGGAAGTACGATCTGTACCGCGACGCCTGCTTCCAGACCCGTGTCGACGACATGCGCTGGGACGCCGAGGCGGCGCGGTGGATCGTGTCGACCCAGCGAGGCGATCGGATGCGGGCGCACTACGTGTGCCTCGCGACCGGACCGCTCAACCGTCCCAAGCTGCCCGGGATCCCGGGGATCGAGCGCTTCGAGGGCCATTCCTTCCACGCCAGCCGCTGGGACTACGCCTACACGGGCGGAAGCTCCGAGGGAGGCCTCACCGGTCTGATCGGCAAGCGCGTCGGCATCATCGGTACCGGCGCCACCGCGGTGCAGATCGTGCCCCACGTCGCCGAGTGGGCCGAATCGCTCCACGTCTTCCAGCGGCCGCCCTCCTCGGTCGACCTCAAGGAGACCC
>CAYYUT010000561.1:0-2589 GCA_964474935.1 uncultured Spirochaetales bacterium | reverse complement strand
CCCTTCTTCGAGGCTCGGGAAGGTCAGCGCTATCTCCGCGACGGCGATTGGAGGGTGTGGCGCAACGACGACCTCCAGTCGTTCACCCCGCTCCGGTTCCTGCCTCCCGAGCGGATGGGCTATCGGGGGCGGGCGCTGGTGATCGACCCCGACATCTTCGCCGTGGGCGATGTCGGCGAGCTCTTCGGGCGCGACATGGGGTCGCACGCGATCCTGGCGCGCCGGCGCTCGGGCTGGAAGAAGCGCCACTGCTGGGCGTCGAGCGTGATGCTGCTCGACTGCGCCCGCCTGCGTCACTGGAGCGCGCACACCCAGTTCGACGAGCTCTTCGAGGGCCAGCGCGACTACGCGCTCTGGATCTGTCTCCGACTCGAGCCCGAGGGATCCGTCGGGCTGCTCGAGGACGAGTGGAACGACTTCGACCGGCTGACCGACCGCACCAAGCTCCTGCACAACACCCGCCGCTGGACCCAGCCCTGGAAGACGGGCCTCCCGGTCGACTTCGTGCCGGGGGACCGCGCCACCGGAATCGGCCCGATCGACTGGCTGATGCGCAAGCGCCGCGAGCTGCTCGGCGACCATGCGCTCCTCGGTCGTTACGTGCGTCATCCCGACCGGCGCCAGGAACGCTTCTTCTTCGGTTTGTTACGGGAGTGCGTCGAAGCGGGTAGCGTTTCCGAGGAGCTGCTGCGCGAGGAGATCGAGCTGCGTCATCTGCGTCATGACGCATTCGAGCTCCTCGAGAGAACCCCTCCCCTGCCCGCGTCGATCGCGGCCTAGGCCGCGGCTCCCTCCACCGGCCGGGGGCGATCTCGGCGCCCCGCCGCGGGCGGGGCTTCGAAGAGCGCGCGCACCCGTGCGGCCGCCCGATCGACGTCGCAGAGCGGCGGCGGTGCCCCGGAGGGATCTCCCTCACCGAGCCAGGCCGCGCGTCCCGAGCGGACCAGCCCCTGCTGGACGATGCGGATGTCCCGCGTCCAGCGCTGGGGTCCGTGCAGCATCGTCTGGCGGTAGACGAAGGCCTTCCAGTGGGCGCGACGGTCGCCCGGCTCGCTCGGCTGCTCGCGGGCGGCGCTCGAGATCTCTTCGCGCATCGAGGTCCTGCCCTCTCCCGTGTCGTAGAGGTAGACGGGCCGACCCGTGGCGCAGGCCTCGGTCATCATCGAGACGCTGTCCCCTGTGACGATGATGCGGTCCGCCAGACCGAGGTACCCGAAGTAGGGATTCTCGTGCTCGGGCGTACCCGGTCTCCATCGATAGAGATCGGCCGGGACGTCGATCCCGCCGAAGAGCGCGTCGAGGGTCTCGGACGGGGTGCGGGCGCTCGTGGTCACCAGGAGCGAGCCGCCGAGCTCGCGGGCCATCCGGCTGGCCTGGCGGGCGAGGCGCGCACCCGAGGCCGCGTCGAAGGGGTAGGGCCCGCTGTTTCCGCCCGCGAGCACCACCACGTGGGGACGCGGCAGGTGCGCCACACGGTCGCGCCAGGTGCGGGCAGCGGCCTCGAGCCGACTCGGGCTGACGCGATGGAGCGGTGCCTCGTTGTGGAGCACGTTCGGGAGCGACGGGAGTCGATACTGAGGCGTGGTGATCACGAGATCGAAACGTTCGATCCGGGCCCACGGGCGCCCGACGTGGACGAGCCGGACCGGCCGGTCTGCCTGGTTGCGGATCCAGCGCGCAATGGGCTCGTTGCGTCGGCCCGCCGAGATCACCAGATCGGGCCAGGGGGGCCCGAGCTCGGACGACTCGCTCTTCTCGACGCCCGCCAGCCAGGCCGTGAAGGGGAGATTCAGGAGCACCTCGAACGGGCGATAGACGAAGCGCTGGATCTCGAGGGGCCAGCCGAGCGCCTCGCCGAGCGCCAGCACCTGGGTGTTGTCTCCGGCTCGATGGCCCATGAGGAGCCAGACGCGCGGCGTCGGACCCGGGCTCGCCGGACCGGGCGCGGCGATGGCATCGATCGAAGCAGCTTCCACGCGGATGCCTCCCGTTCGCGCCTCACGGCGCCAGGTCGAGCCGTGGGCCGTGCCAGCCGGGTGCGCGTGGCGCCGCGCTCCGGAGCTGGCGCCACGTCGAGCCCGAGCGGCTCCCGCTCCGCACCGAGTCCGCCCGCGATTCGCGCGCGGCTCGCACCCGATCCGCACGCAGTCCGCCCGGCGGTCGCACCTGGGTGGGCAGGCTCGTCTCCCCGTGGGAAGAGTATCCCCCACGCTTCCGAGGGCTCGCAACCAACCGGGTGATCGGATGGGTCGATCGGAGAGGGTGCATCCGCGTGGGGGTGGATCGGCGCGGGGATGGATCAGCGGGCGGGGGGGTGCCTCAGCGTCGGGGGCGGATCATGGACGGGGCGCGCTCAGAGACCCTGCCCGTAGCGTCGGGCCCTCACCGCCATGCCGGCCGTCAGGAGCGCCAGCGCCAGGGCTGGCACCCATCCGGCGAGCTCGGGTGTGAGCTGACCGCCCCGACCGAGCGAGCTGCCCAGAGCGGTCAGCCCGATGTGGAGCACCGCCACCAGCCCGCTCCAGAGCAGGGTCTGGATCGGGGTCGGGAAGGGCGGACCGGAGGCTGCGAAGCGCAGTGCCAGCGCCG
>CAYYUT010000560.1:0-2596 GCA_964474935.1 uncultured Spirochaetales bacterium | reverse complement strand
AGGGCCTGGACGGATCGGCGGGTGCAGCGAGAGCTTTCGGCGCGGTCGGCGGGCATCGGCAGCGCCAGCCTATCGCCCCCGGGTCGTCGCCGTCCACGCTCCGCACTCTGCTACGCTGCGCGCCATGTCGAGGCTTCGACGAGGCCCGGGATTCTTCGTCCAGCCGCTCTCGGCGCCGCGACCTGGGCATCGGCCCGACGACGTTCTGCCGTCGGCGGAAGGTCGGCGCGATCGTGGCGACCGGCGGTCTCGCGCCGCGGGCTGGCTCGGCGGTCGGCTCGTGGTCGGCGGTTGGCTCGTGGTCGTCGGTCTGGCCGCGACGGCTGCCGCGCAGGAGACCGATCCGTCCCGCTTCTTCCCGCTCGAAGCGGGAGCCGAGCAACGCTTCCGACTGCACCGCGACCGATCGATCCAGCCCGAAGGAGGGCTCGCGCTCCGCAAATTCTACCGGGGCACCACGACGGTGTCGGTGATCGGGCGCGATCGCGCTCCCGGGGGCCTCGGCGCCCGGGTGCGGGTCCGTCGGCTCGAGGTCGAGTATCAGTCGCACCTCGAGGGTGGCGACTTCACGCCGGTCCGGCGTCGCGAGCTCTGGGTGTACGACCATACCGACGACGCGATCGGTATCCGCTCCCAGCAACGCGAAGGAGAGGTGGTCCGTTACGAACCGCCTCTCGCCTTCCTCGAGGACGCGCTCGACGTCGGGACGAGCTGGACGATGGGAACGTTGCGCGCGGGCGAGCTGCGCTTCGAGCTCGTCGCCGAGGTCGTGGAGCGGGGTCCGATCGATGTGGATGGGCAGCGCTTCCCCGATGCGATCCACGTGCGCTTCCAGGGCCCGGTCGACGGGCGGGTCCCGACCGACGACGCCATGCTCCAGGTTCGCGAGGGCCGCTACGAACGAAGTGTGTGGCTGGTGGCCGGCACCGGCCCGGTGCGCGAACTCACCCGGGTCGATCTCGCGCTCGAGTCGTCCGAGGGTGTGGGCACGCGCATCTCGGACGTCCTCACCCGCACGCGGGAGCCAAGCGCCGATGTCGTCGGGCGGGATCGCGACGAGGCGCACGAAGATCACGCCGGCGCCGATCAGCATCCAGACGAGTGAGAGCACGTAGAGCCGCTCGGGGCGCTCGAGCAGCCCGGGCGTGGCCGTGGCGACGAGCACGAGGCCGAGGACTGCAGTCCCCCCAAAGGTGATCCAGGCCGTGATGCGGTCGCGAGCCGTATCCGCCGCGCGGAACACCGGCGGCCCGATCAGGACCACCGATCCGAGGAAGCTCGCGCCCATCGCCAGGCTCGGGATGCGCCAGACGAGATCGGCAGCGATCGGGAGCTGGGCCATCGCGAGGGGGAGCAGACAGAAGCCGGCGCTCCCGAGCGAGATCCGGATCATGTCCCGGAAGCCCATCGCCGAGAAGGGCTCCCACCTGCCGGACGGACCCCTCCGGAACAGGACCACGATGCTCGAGAACCCGGCCAGGGCCACCGAGATCTCTGCGAGGGTCAGGAGCCGATCGATCTCGGGCACGTTCGCCTCCGGCCACCGGCGCATTCCGCTTCGGCTCGAGGCTGGGGCCGGCCAGGTCGGCATGGCCGTGCCGGCCGGAGCGCGCTCACCGGATCGGCCTCGGGAGCGGGCCCGGGAGCGCGCGAATTCGTGGTGGCCCAGGGCAGAATCGAACTGCCGACACCGTGATTTTCAGTCACGTGCTCTACCAACTGAGCTACCGGGCCACGCTTCGCCCGCTGGCGCGAGCGAGCCGCGAGGCTAGCCCGTCGCCCCCTTCGCAGCTAGACGAGCGCGTGCCTCGGTGGACCCCCGTCGAGCCAGGCCGCCGGCCTGCCGCCGGCCTGCCGACGACGTACGGCTGGCCCGCGTGCGGAGGGCCTAGCCCTCGGCCGGGACCTCGATCTCGGTGATGCGGACCCGCTCCATCACCACGTCCTGGAGCGGCCGATCGCGCGGTCCCACCCGGCCGTGCTGATCGCGCGGGGCGTTCACCACCTGGTCGACCACGTCCATGCCATCGATCACCCGACCGAAGGCCGTGTACTGGCCGTCGAGGTGGGGCGAAGGGGCCACCACGATGAAGAACTGGCTGCCGGCCGAGTCGGGGTGTCGCGAACGGGCCATCGAGAGGACGCCCCGCACGTGGGGCGTGTCGTTGAACTCGGCCTTGATGGTGTAGCCGGGTCCGCCGCGGCCGTCGTCCTGGGGGTCGTCGTTCTTCGAGTTCGGATCGCCACCCTGGATCATGAAACCCGGGATCACCCGATGGAAGGTGGTGCCGTCGTAGAACCCGTCCTTGGCGAGCTTCTGGAAGTTCTCGACCGTCTTGGGGGCTTTCTCCTCGAGCAGCTCGACCGTGATGTCCCCCATGCCCTTCACCGAGATGATCGCGACTTCCTTGCTCACCATGGCCTCCGGCGGTTCTTGTGTGGATTCGTTCGAAGTCTTCTCGCCGGCCTCGTGATGCTCGGCCCGGGCCGCGCCCGGCGTCCCCGCCAAGGCGCCGAGCCCGCCCAGCGCGAGCGTGACGGTGGCGAGCCCGATTCGGATGATGCGCATGCTTCCCCCCGAGCGGCACGACACCTG
>CAYYUT010000559.1:0-2602 GCA_964474935.1 uncultured Spirochaetales bacterium | reverse complement strand
GCCTGTTCCAGTTCTACGTGGCCGGCGGCCGCCTGTCGTGCCAGCTCTACCAGCGGAGCGCCGACGTGTTCCTGGGGGTTCCCTTCAACATCGCGTCGTATGCCCTGATGACGATGATGGTGGCCCAGGTCACGGGGCTCGAGCCCGGCGAGTTCGTCCACACCTTCGGCGACGTCCACCTCTATCGGAACCACCTCGAGCAGGCGCGCCGACAGCTCGCGCGCGAGCCCCGGGCCCTTCCCCGGATGCGCCTCGATCCCTCGGTGCGTTCACTCTTCGACTTCCGCTACGAGCACTTCCGGCTCGAAGGCTACGACCCCCATCCCCACATCCCGGCGCCGGTGGCCGTGTGAAGCGGACCCTCGTCGTGGCGGCCTCGCGCAATGGCGTGATCGGCCACGAGGGCACCCTTCCGTGGCGGCTGCCGGAGGACCTGCGGCGATTCCGGCGCGCCACCCTCGGACATCCGGTGGTGATGGGCCGGCGCACCTTCGAATCGATCGGCCGTCCCCTGCCGAAGCGACGGAACCTGGTGCTGAGCCGCGACCCGGCCTTCGCGCCCGAAGGCGTCGACGTGGTGGCGAGCCTCGCGCAGGCGTTCGCGGCCGCCGCGGCCGGCGGCGCCGACGAGGTCTTCGTGATCGGGGGCGAGCAGGTCTTCGCCGAGGCCCTGCCCCGTGCCGACCGGATCCTCTTCACCCTCGTGCACGCCGAGGTCGCGGGAGATACGTTCTTCCCGGGTGTTCCCACCGAGCGGTTCGAGCTGGTCGAGCAGATCGAGCACCCCGCGGATGCCGAACATCCGCTCGCGATGAGCTTTCGCACCTATGAACGGATCCGCGAGGCCCGAACCGCCACCGGGTCGCCGCAACGGTCCGGGCGGGATGTCGCGGGAGCGGGGCACCTCGAGGAGGGTGGATGAGCCGGAACGAGCCCGACGCGATCGTCGTCACCGGGTCCTCGACCGGGATCGGGCGCGCTTGCGCCCTGGCGCTCGCTCGTCAGGGCAAGCGGGTCTTTGCCGGCGTCCGCCGTCACGAGGATGCAGATTCCCTGGCCCGTGAAGGCTTCGAGCGGCTCGAGCCCGTCTTCCTCGACGTCACCGATCCAGCCCAGGTCGTGGCGCTCGTGAAGACGGTCGAGAGCGAGGTCGGCCCGCGCGGCCTGCTCGGTCTGGTGAACAACGCGGGCATCGCGGTGCCGGCGCCGCTCGAGTACCTCGAGATGGACGAGCTCCGCCGCCAGATGGAGGTGAACTTCTTCGCGGCGATCGGCATGACCCAGGCCCTGCTCCCTTCGATCCGCAAGCGCCGCGGCCGCATCGTGAACATCAGCTCGATCGGGGGGCGCGTCGCGAGCCCGCTCCTCGGCGCCTACAACGCGTCGAAGTTCGCGCTCGAGGCCGTGTCGGACTCGCTCCGTCAGGAGCTCCGACCCTGGGGAATCCAGGTGGCGGTGGTGGAGCCGGGGACGATCGACACACCGATCTTCGACAAGTCGACCGCAATGTCCGAAGGGCTGCTCGAGCGCATGCCCGCCGAGGGCAAGCGTCTCTACCAACCCCTGATCGACGCGCTGCGCGCCTTCGTCGACAAGAGCGCGAGGAACGCGACGCCACCCGAGAAGGTCGCTGACGCCGTCTGCGATGCCCTCCTCTCCGACGCGCCCCGGACTCGGTACCTCGTGGGAACCGACGCGAAGATCCAGGCCACGCTGCGTTCCGTACTCCCCGACACCTGGATGGATGCCGCCGTTGCACGACTCCTCGCATTGCCCCGATCGCTCGACTGAAGCCCCGGGGCCGGCCGGGCGCGACGTGCTCCTGCGGACGCTGTCGGCCGACGGCGCACTCGCCGTACGCGTGCTCGTGGCCCCGGATCTGGTCGCCGAGGCCGCGACCCGTCACGAGACCTCGCCCACCGCCACCAGCGCCCTCGGGCGCGCCCTGATGGGCGCCGTCCTGATCGGCACCGGCGCCAAGGACGACCAGACGCTCCAGCTCCAGTTCCGGGGCGACGGTCCGCTCGGCACGCTGATGGTGATCGCCGACCACGCCGGACGGGTGCGGGGCTTCGCGGCGAACGGTCGCACCGAGATCCCGCCCCGCAACGGCCAGCTCGACGTCGGCGGCGGGGTCGGACAGGGGGTGCTCACCGTGGTCCGCTACCACCCGAGCTGGCGCGAGCCCTACACCGGGATCGTCCCGATCCAGACGGGCGAAGTCGCGAGCGATCTCGCCCACTACCTGTCCGAGAGCGAGCAGAAGCCCTCGGCCCTCGCGCTCGGGGTCTTCCTCGACCGCGACGGCCGGGTGGCCTTCGCGGGCGGATTCCTGGCCCAGGCCCTGCCCGACGCCGACCCCGACACGGTGGCCACGGTCGAGGAGAACGTGCGCGCGCTCGCACCGGTGACCGAGCTCCTGCGTCAGGGTGCGAGCGCCGACGACATCGCCGACCGTCTGCTCGCGGGCATCGGATCCGGCGAGCGCGACCGCAGCGTGCCCGTCTTCTCGTGCTCGTGCAGCCGGGAACGTGTGCGACAGACCATGACCCTGCTAGGCGAGGACGAGCTCCGCGACCTGCGATCCCGCGGAGAATCGCTC
>CAYYUT010000558.1:0-2613 GCA_964474935.1 uncultured Spirochaetales bacterium | reverse complement strand
GGAACACCCCGCGCTTTGAGCGCGCGGGCATTCTCGACCATCGCGCGCTTCCCGTTCGGAGAGACGATGGCCAGGTCGACCGTCTCCTGCACCGCGTCGGGCGACGCCTCGTGCGCGCGGTCCATGGCCCCCGGATGGAAGGCCGTGATCTGGTTGTCGTCGAGATCGGTGGTGATGAAGCACTGCGCCGTGAACTCGTCCTCGAGCACCTCGAGATGATCGAGACGCACGCCGTTGGCCACCAGCCAGGCGCCGTATTCCTCGAAGTCGGACCCCACCGTCGCGAGCAGCACCGGATCGTCGCCGAGCAGGCGGAGATGGAAGGCGATGTTGGCCGCGCAACCCCCGTAGTTCTTCCGGAGCGACGGTACGTGGAAGGACACGTTCAGCAGGTGAAGCTTGTCGGGTTGGATGTGATGCCGAAACCGGTCCTGGAAGACCATGATGTGGTCGATGGCGACGGAGCCGGACACGAGAATGGACATGGGGAACCTCCGAGCGAGCGAGTCTCGCCGCGGCGGCCGTGAGCGTCAATGGCTCGGAAGGGGTCGAGGGGATAGTATCGACGCATGCGGATCCGAGACTGCTTCGACCGGGGGAAACCCGTCATCTCCTTCGAATTCTTCCCGCCGCGCACCGAGCGGGGGTTCGCGGCGCTCTTCGACACGGCGGCCGAGCTCAAGCAGCTCGACCCGGCCTTCGTGTCGGTCACCTGGGGGGCTGGAGGGTCGACGCGCACCCGGACCATCGACATCGTGGCGCGGATCCAACGCGAGATCGGCATCACCGCGATGGCGCACCTCACCTGCGTGGGTGCGGGTCGAGACGAGGTGGGAGCGATCCTCGAACGCCTCCGGGCGGAGGGCGTCGAGAACGTACTCGCGCTCGGCGGCGACCCGCCGCGGGACGACCCCGAGTACGACCGCTCGGACGATGCGTTCCGTTACGCGAGCCAGCTCGCCGGCTTCATCCGCTCACGCTGGGATTTCTGTCTGGGGGGCGGCTGCTACCCGGAGACGCATCCACGGGCGGCCAGCCCGGAAGACGATCTCCGGCACCTCAAGGACAAGGTGGACGTGGGCGTCGACTTCCTGATCACACAGCTCTTCTTCGAACCCTCGGTCTATTTCGAGTTCGTCGAGCGTGCGCGTGCGGTCGGAATCGACGCCCCGATCGTGCCGGGCATCATGCCGGTGATCAGCGCCAAGAACATCCGTCGGATGGCGTCGCTCTCGCACGCCCACATTCCCGAAGCGCTCTCGCGCGCCATGGACGAGGCCGGTGACGATCCCGAGCGCACCCTGGCCGTCGGGATCGAATGGGCGACGGAGCAGTGCCGCGAGCTCCTGGCAGGCGGCGCTCCCGGCATCCACTTCTACACCTTGAACCGCTCGCCCGCTGCGCGACGGATCCACGCCAACCTCTTCGGGTCGTGAGCGGAGGAGCCTCGCTCGTCCGACTCGCCGTGCTCCTCTCGGGAGAGGGCACGAGCCTCGAGAACCTGTTCGAATGCATCGAGCGCGGCGAGCTTCCCGCGCGTATCGAAGTGGTCGTCTCGTCAAAGACCGGCGCCGGGGGCCTCGCCCGGGCGCGACGCCGCGGAGTGCCGGCCTTCGCGGTACCCCGCAAGGGGCACCCGGACCCGAAAGGCCACAACGACGCAGTGCACGACGTGCTCGCGCGCTTCGACGTCGATCTGGTGCTGCTGCTCGGCTACCTCTCGCCCTTCGAGACCCGCGGTCGCTTCGACCGACGCACGCTGAACGTACACCCCGCACTGATCCCGAAGTTCTCCGGGCGCGGCTTCTATGGGCGGCGGGGCCACGAGGCCGTGATCGCGGCCGGCGAGAAGACGTCGGGCGCCACGGTGCACTGGGTCGACGAGCAGTACGACCACGGACCGATCGTCTTCCAGGAGGAAGTCGCGGTGCGACCGGACGACACGCCCGAGACGCTCGCCGCACGCGTGCAGGCGCTGGAACGCGAGCTCGTGCCGCGCGCGATCCGCCGCTTCGCCGATGGGACGCTCTGCCCCGAGCCCGCAGCGGGCTCGCGCGACGCCTCGAACCCCAGCACTCCGAACGAGCCGTCCCACAGCGCGGGCCGCGAGCCGGGCGGCTAGCGGCGCTCGATCAGCTCGACCTTATAGCCCGTGGGGTCCTCGACGAAGGCGATCACCGTGCTGCCGTGCTTCATCGGACCCGGCTCACGGGTGATCCGGACCCCCTCGTCGCGCAGGCGATCGCAAACGGCGTAGATGTCGTCCACCCCGATCGCGAGGTGCCCGAAGGCGTCGCCCAGATCGTAGGCGCGACCATCCCAGTTGTAGGTGAGCTCGATCACGGTGTGCTCGGATTCGTCGCCGTAGCCGAGGAACGCCAGGGTGAACTCGCCGCCCGGGTAGTCGTTCCGGCGCAGGAGCTTCATGCCGAAATGCTCGGTGTAGAAGCGGATCGAGGCGTCGAGGTCCTTCACGCGAAGCATGGTATGGAGGAACTGCATGACTCCAGGCTAGTGCACTGGATCAGGGGTGCCTCAGCGTTCGGAGACGTCCGCGCTTGACGGAAGACGAAAACGAGACGAAAATCATCGAGTGTCCCCCTCCCCCGCCAG
>CAYYUT010000557.1:0-2619 GCA_964474935.1 uncultured Spirochaetales bacterium | reverse complement strand
GCCGTGGCCGATCCGCTCACCACCGTCTCGCCGTGCTGGTTCAGGGCCACCCCGTCGAGGTCGACCTCGCCGTCGGTGGCACCAGCCCCCTCGGCGTCGCTCGCGTCGCGTCGTGCCCGCACCGTCGCCACCGCGGTCAGGATGTCTCCCGGCCAGACCTGCTTCACGAAGCGCGCGCCGTAGCTCCGGAGCACCCCGTCACCGAGCCAGTCGGTGAGGATGCGGGCCGTGAGGCCCATGCTGAGCATGCCGTGCGCGAACACCGAGGGATAGCCGGCCTTCTCGGTCGCGAAGGGCTCGTCGTGGTGAATCGGGTTGAAGTCGCCCGATCCCGCCGCGTACTGGACGATCTGGGTACGCGAGAGCGATTCGACGACCACCTGGCGTCGCTCGCCCCCCACCTCGAGATCCCGGAGCGCCTGCTTCGGATGGCCGATCACGACTCCACCGCCTTCGACGTCACCACGCCCACACTGGTCGCCCGCACCACCAGACGTCCCTCTTCGTCGTGGTACTCGGTGATGCTCTCGCGAAACTCGAGCGCGCCGCCCCGCCGCCCCTGCTTCGTCCAGCTCTTGCCGGGCCGCGTGCTGGCGCGGAGCGTCGAGCCCGGACGCACCGGCCCGAAGTACTCGAAGCGCTGCTCGGCGTGCAGCACCCTCGCCAACCGGCCGCTACCGCCCTCGCCCTGACGCGCCCGATCTGACCCTCCAGCCTCGTCGCGGTCGGGCGGCGGAGGGATCTCGCGAACGCCCCGGAACACGTGGGTCGGATCCCAGTGGTGGGAGGCGATGGCGAAGGTGGGCGGGGCGACCACGCCCCCGAGCGGTGTCGACGCCGCATACTCCGCGTCGTAGTAGATCGGATTGCTCTCGCCGAGTGCGCTCGCGAACAAGAGGATGCCCGTCCGATCGACCGGGAAGTCGTAGGCGTCCGACATCGTGCTCCCCTTCTGCGGCTCGGGCGCCGCGAACCCGTCTCGACCGGCCGGGCCCGGCCTTCCGGTGGACTCCTGCGGCGTCCCGTCGGGTCCGGGCGGGTCCGGTAGAGACCGGCCGAGACCACGTGAGACCGGTCGGCTCCCGCTACATCCCGTGCATCCGGTGCGTCCGGTTGCGTCTGGCTTCGGCCGGCACGGGCGACGCCGAGCTTATCGCAGGCCGTCGCTCCCGGGCGAGGCCACGTCGATCGCGCGCTCCCAGGCGGCGAAGACGACGGAGCCGACCCCCAGCAGCACCGCTCCGCTGGCGAACCCGACGGGGTAGCCCGCGTACTGGATCAGGAGCCCGAACGAGGGCCCACCGACCAACATCCCGGCGTCGAACAGTGCGGTGAAGATCGCCATGGCCGCACCCCGTTGCCGCGCGTCGCCCCGGGACACGACGAGCCCCATCAGGATCGGGAAGGTGTAGCCGTGGCCGAGTCCACAGAGGATCCCGGCCGCGACGACGCTCCGGTCGTCGTCGGCGAAGGCGAGCATCAGGAATCCGACACCGAGCAGCACGATCGAGGGATAGAGCATCCGCTTCGGACCGACCCGATCCGGGACCCGGGCGAAGAAGATCCGGAGCAAGGTCCCGGCGATCGAGTAGGCACCGAAGAAGGCGCTGAGCGACCCGATGCCGGTCTCGAGCACGAAGGTCTTCGTGAAGGTGAAGGCCGCGGCGAGCGCGGTGGCGAAGACCGTCGTCACCCACCAGAGCGGCAGCAGATCGCGCTGGCGGAGGGTGCTGCGAAACCGCGGGGTGGGCGCATCGGGATCCCCGGGCTCGACACTCTCGCGCAGGGGAAGCGACACCAGCCAGGAGCCGAACGCCATCCCGACCGACGCCCCGAACATCGCGGGATAGCCCGCCGCCTGCTCGATGGCCTCTCCGATCGCGCCTCCGAGCGAGATCGAGAGCAGACCCGACGCGCCGAAGAGCGCGATTCCTTCGGTGCGACGCGAGGCCGGGATCAGGTCGGCGGCGTAGGTGTAGAGCGCCGAGAAGAGCATGGCCTCGGCCAGGCCATGGACGATGCGGATCGCCCCGACCCACGGCCCGATCGTCTCGACGGTCTGGTAGAGGAGCGCCACGCCCGTGTGGACCAGTCCGCCCGCCAGGAAGACGGGCCTCCGACCGCGCCGATCCATGGCGCGCCCGACGGCTGGGCGACAAGCGATCGCGGCCAGGGCCGTGAGTGCGAACACGAGACCGATCATGGCCTCGTCCGCCCCGAGTTCGGCCAGATAGCCGGGAAGGTTCAAGTACATGTTGAAGCTCGTGCCCTGCAGCAGATTGGCCAGGAACACGAGCCCGAAGGCTCGGGTGAAGAGCGGCTCCCGGGACAAGCGGGGCTAGGGACGCCGGTCGGCTGCGAGCTGGAAGAGGAGCTCCGCCCCGCGCCCCATCCCCGCGAAACGCTCGTCCTGGGTCTGGCCCTTGGCGTAGCGGAAGTAGATCTGCTGGAGCACCACCGCCATCTTGAAGCTGCCGAAGACCACGTAGTAGTCGACGCCCGAGAGAGCGCGACCGCTCTTGTCGGCGTAGCGCGCGATCGCCGCGGACCGGCGCAGGAAGCCCGGCACCGTGGTCGGCAGCGAGCGCAGACCCGGCACCTTCTCCTCGGAGTCGTTCC
>CAYYUT010000556.1:0-2623 GCA_964474935.1 uncultured Spirochaetales bacterium | reverse complement strand
GCGGCGCGCTCCGGCGGACGGGCGTCGGGTGGGTTCGTCGGTTCGGCGACGGCCATCGCGACATTGTACCCGCGGGGGACCGGGCTGCGGGGATCGAAGCCAAAAAAGAGACCGCCTCCCCACCGGGGACGCCGGATCGGGGTTCCGGTGCGCGACGGAGCCTTGCGTGGGCCGCCCGCGCCGGGGCGGCCGGGGCGCGCCGGCTCGCCAGCGTCTCGCCCGATCAGACCTCGGCGGTGTAGGGCGGAGCCGGGTCGTACTCCATGAAGCGTTGCGTTCGGCGCGCGTGCTCCACGCCGAAGAGCTGCCCCACGAGCCAGAGCGACATGTCGATCCCTGCCGACACACCCGCCGAGGTGACCAGCGAGCCGTCGCGCACGTAGCGCACGCCCTCCAGCACCTCGGCGTCGGGCGCGAGCTCTCGCAGCGTCTCGCAGAAGGCCCAGTGCGTGGTGATCCGCCGTCCCGTCGCGAGACCGGCCCGATGGATCAACATCGAGCCGGTGCACACGCTGGTCACCCAGCGTGCCGAGCGGCCGGCCCGGGCGAGCCAGTCGATCAACACGGGGTTGTCGGCCTCGCGGCGGGTCCCTTCGCCTCCCGGCACGAGCACGACATCGAGGGGCGGTGCGTCGTCGAGGGTGTGGTCGGCGAGGACGCGCAGGCCCTTCGCGCACCGCACCGGGTCGTTCCGCTCGGCGAGCGTGACCACCTCGAAGTCGTCACGTCCCATGCGGGCCATCGTGAAGACCTCCCAGGGGCCGGCAAAGTCGAGCTCCTCCGCGTCGTCGAAGAGTACGATTCCGGCTCGCAAGGTCATCGTGGCTCCCTTCTCCGCCCGGCGTGCGGCCGGGCCTCTGGTCCACGAGGCATCCCACGGCGTTCCGGACGCCGCTCGAAGCGATTCCGATAGTCGGAAGGGCTCACGCACACCCGGCGGAGGAACGCGCGCCGCATGGTCTCGGCCGTTCCGAAGCCGCATTCCGCGGCGATGGCTTCGACCGCGGCATCGGACTCCTCGAGCCGACGGCGTGCCGCCTCGATCCTCACCGTCTCGACGTACCGGGCCGGCGTGAGACCCACTTGCTCGACGAAGACGCGTGCGAAGTGACGCGGACTCATGCCCGCGCGGGCGGCGAGACGATCGACCGAGAGATCCGCCTCCGGGTGCTCGACCGCGTACGTCTGGATCTCGCGCAGCGGTGCGCGCGCCGAGACCCGCGTCTCGAGCTGGGCGCTGAACTGCGACTGGCCTCCGGGACGTCGCAGGAAGAGCACGAGGTGTCGCGCCACCGTGAGCGCCACCTCGCGACCGCAGTCCTCCTCCACGAGCGCGAGTGCCAGGTCCATGCCGGCCGTCACCCCCGCCGACGTCCAGATCGGGTCGTCTCGCACGAAGATGCGATCGGGCTCGACCTGCAGCTCGGGGTGGCGCTCCTGGAGCCGCTCGGCCTGCGACCAGTGCGTGGTCACGCGTCGTCCGTGGAGGAGTCCGGCGGCGGCCAGCAGGAAGGCTCCGGTGCACACGCTCGCCACGCGACCGGCGTCGGGTGCGCGCCGCGCGAGGAAACGCAGCAGTGCGTCGTCCTCGAGCGCCTCGCGCGTGCCCTGGCCCCCGGCGATCAGGAGGCTGTCGATCGGTCCCCGCACGTCGCGGAGGGCACGGTCGGGCGCGAGGCGGAGTCCGCCGCTCGCTTCGAGCGTGGTCTTGCGGGTAGCCGCCAGCTCGATGGCGTAGCGCGGCCGCGCAGCGCTGCGCTCGTCCCCCGCGCTCGAGTCCAGCACCTCGTTGGTCGCAGCGAACACCTCGAGCGGACCCACGACGTCGAGGATCTGGGCTCGAGGGAAGGCGACCATCACCACGCGGTGCCGCGGCCTCGGGTCGTCCGAGCGGGAAGGCGCCCGACGCCGGGGGGCGGTGCTGGATCGGCTGCGACGTGCCATGGACCCAGCATCGGCCGGCTGCGATCTGTCTGCAATGACGTTAATCCCACGATTTCTGCCATCGCCGCCCCGGAGCGTGCGCGCCGTGCGCCGCCCGGTCGATCCAGGGCGAGGCGGGCGGCATCACGAGCGCGCACCGGCCGGTCGCTGCCGCGCCGAGCCGTTTGGACCGCGAGGGCTGGCGGCGGTACCGTCGGAGTGCGGACGAGGCGGGCGCGTCGGGGGATCCCGGCCCGACGGAGGTGTCGATGTTCGAGCAGCCGCGCTGGCCCAGAGAGGCCTTCATCCCGGTCGCCGCCGGCCTGCTCTGGCTGTGGCATGCCGCGAGCTTCGGGCTCGTCGGCTTCCTCTTCTCCATGCTGCCCGGAGTGCTGCTCCTCGGCGGCGGCGTATCGCTGCTCCTCTACCCGGGCGACGACCGCATCACCCAGTATCTGGCGGTCGGAGGAATCCTCGGGGTTCCCTTCGCCGTTCCGGTGCTCTGGGTGTCGGGACCGGGACTCGCCGTCGCCCTGATCGCGTTGTCCGTGGCCTCGTTCGTGGCGGCCGGATGGGCCGCGGTCCGTCAGGAGCCTCACGTGGCCGAGGTGCCGACGCCCGATCTCGGTCTGTCGCTCGCCTGGAAGGTGGCCATCGACGAAGCGCTGGTGCGGCTGCGCAAAGCGCTCGGCGAGGCGGC
>CAYYUT010000555.1:0-2637 GCA_964474935.1 uncultured Spirochaetales bacterium | reverse complement strand
CAACTGCGAGTACTTCTACGTCGACGTCGTGCTCTCTCCCGATCCGAACGTCTTCCAGCACACCAACGCCCTCGCGGGACTCAAGCAGGGCGGCGTCTTCATCATCCAGAGCGACCAGTCCTCGCCCGAGAAGGTCTGGGAGGAGATCCCGCCCAGCTTCCAGAAGATCGTGATCGACAAGAAGATCCGACTCTTCTACCTCGACGCCTTCCAGATCGCTCGCGACGAGGCGACCGACCCCGACCTCCAGCTCCGCATGCAGGGCATCGCCTTCCAGGGGGCCTTCTTCGCTGCATCACCGGTGAAGGAGCAGGCCGGTCTCGACGATGCCACGCTCCTCGATGCCATCCGCAGCCAGCTCGAGTACAAGTTCGGGAGCAAGGGCGCGCGCGTGGTCGAGGACAACCTGCGCGTGGTGAAGCGGGGATTCGACGAAGTCCGCGAGGTGAAGCCCGCCGCCGTGACCGAGCGGAAGACCGCGGGCGATCTGACCCCGGTCGGTCCGCCCCTGCCGGTGATGGTGGAGCGGTTGCCCGAGAGCGAGGCGCCCATCACGGACATCCACCGCTTCTGGGAACAGACGGGGAGCTTCTACGCGCGCGGGATGGGGAGCGACAACCTGACGGACCCCTTCATGGGGCTCGGCGTCATGCCAGCCGGATCGGCACTGTTCCGCGACATGACCCAGATCCGCTTCCACCACCCCGAGTTCGTCCCCGAGAACTGCACCGCCTGCGGGAGCTGCTGGACCGTGTGCCCGGATACCGCGATCCCCGGGCTGGTGAACGAAGTCGGACAGATCTTCGACACGGTCGTGAAGCGAGTCCGCAAGCGGGGGCACGAGCTCGAGCAGCTCCCCAGGGGCGTGCGGCTGCTCGAACGAACGCTGCGCGGGCTGATGAACGAGGCCGAGGAGACCGACCGCGTCGACGGGCTCCTCGAAGAGGCCATCGAGAAGACGATCGAGAGCGAGACCGAGGCCAAGGAGCGGCTGCGCGAGGAGTTCGATCTCTTCCGCGAGGAGATCGGCGATTTCCAGTTCACGCTCTCGCGGCCCTACTACTCGCTCCCGGAGAAGCAGGAGGCCGGGAGCGGAGGACTGCTCTCGATCACGGTGAATCCCTGGGCCTGCAAGGGCTGCATGGAGTGCGTCGAGGTCTGCGACGACGACGCCCTGCGCTCGGTTCCGCAGACGGACGAGTCGGTGGAGAAGCTCCGCAAGCAATGGGACTTCTGGCTCGACCTGCCGAGCACGCCGCCGAAGTACATCCGGGTGGACGATCTCGAAGAGGGGATCGGCGCTCTCGAGACGATCCTCCTCGACAAGACCTCCTATCTGGCCTTCACCAGCGGAGACGGTGCCTGCCTCGGCTGCGCGGAGAAGACGGCCGTCCACCTCTTCGTCGCGACCGTCGAGGCCTTGATGCAGCCGCGCATCGCGAAGCACGTGGCGCACCTGGGCGAGCTGATCACCCGGCTGGAGAAGCACATCCAGCTCGAGCTCATGGGCGGCATCGACGTGGGCGACCCGTCGAAGATGGCGCGAATCATCCAGGAGATCGGGCACAAGGACGTCACGCTCGCGGGCATCGCCGAGCGGATGGCGGGCCCCGACGGTGGCAAGCCCATCGACGAGGAGTGGCTCCGCCGCACGAGCCGGCTGCTGGCGAAGCTGAAGGAGCTGCGCTGGAAGTACGAGGAAGGTACCACCGGGCGTGGCCGCTCGAAGATGGGCATGCTCAACGCCACGGGCTGCACATCGGTCTGGGGCAGCACCTTCCCCTTCAATCCCTACCCGTTCCCCTGGGCGAACCACCTCTTCCAGGACTCGCCGTCGATGGCCATGGGGGTCTTCGAGGGACACATGGCCCGCATGGCCGAGGGCTTCCGCGCGATCCGCACGGCCGAGCTCGAGCTGGCGGGCGACTACCGACCGGCCGAGCACGACGAGTTCTTCACCTACTTCGACTGGCGCGACTTCAGCGACGACGAGTGGGAGCTCTGTCCGCCGGTGGTCGCGGTGGGTGGCGACGGCGCCATGTACGACATCGGCTTCCAGAACCTCTCGCGGCTGATGGCCTCGGGGAAGCCGATCAAGACCCTCGTGCTCGACACGCAGGTCTACTCGAACACGGGAGGCCAGGCCTGCACGTCGGGCTTCGTCGGCCAGGTCTCGGACATGGCCCAGTTCGGCAAGGCCATCAAGGGCAAGGAGGAGCCGCGCAAGGAGATCGGGCTGATCGGCATGGCCCACCGCACCACCTACGTGCTCCAGAGCACCATCGCCCACCCGAGCCACATGATCGAGGGCTTCATCCGGGGCCTCAAGGCACGGCGGCCCGCGCTCTTCAACCTCTACAGCTCCTGCCAGCCCGAGCACGGGATCGGCGACGACATGAGCGCCGCCCAGGCGAAGCTCGCCGTCGAGTCCCGCGCCTATCCGCTCTTCCGCTACGACCCGGACGCGGGCAAGACCGCCGCCGAGTGCTTCGACCACGAGGGCAATCCCGCACCCGGCGAGGACTGTCCCCGCTACGAGCTCCGCTACCAGCAGGGCGGACGCGAGAAGAAGCTGACGGTCCCGATGACCTTCGCGGACTTCGCCATCACCGAGGTCCGCTTCCGCAAGCACTTCCG
>CAYYUT010000554.1:0-2639 GCA_964474935.1 uncultured Spirochaetales bacterium | reverse complement strand
GAGGTCGAGCGGGTCGAGCTCCCCGGAAGCGAGGGCGAGTTCGGCGTGCTTGAGAACCACGAACGCTTCCTGGCACCGCTCGCGATCGGCGAGGTGGACATCACCACCAACGGCGGCCCCCGCTATGCCGCCCTCTCCGAAGGCTTCGCCGACGTGAACCAGAGCCAGGTGACGGTGATGGTCTCGACCTGCGAGTTCGCCGAAGAGATCGACAAGGCGCGGGCCGAGCGCGCCAAGGCGCGCGCCGAGGAAGAGCTCCGGCACGCCCGCGAGGCGCGCGAGGCCGATCGGTCGTTCGCCGTTCAGGAAGCCGCGCTCAAGCGCGCCATCGTCCGGATGAGCGTCGCCGAGCGGCGGATCTAGCCCGCCCGCGAATCGCCCCCCACCCCCCCGGTCGGTCCGCTCCCCCGGAACCGGGCTTCGCTCCACCCCGCTCCTGTCGGGCTGGATCCGTGGCCACCGCCCTTGCGCGCCGCGGTCGACGCCGTTGTCCGCCGTCGCTTGGACGCACGAGTCCCCGAGCACACGCAATCGTGTGGTTACTTTGGCTTGACACCATCCCACCCCAACCCGTTCAATGCAGCTGAACGATCGTTCAGTGGACGGCACAGTCCGAGGCCTGCCGGTCCCGGGCCGGGCTCGCCCGCGAACGCTGATTCGGTCGTGAATCCGGGTGATTGCGAGGGCTTCACCCCGTCATGCCGCCATCCGGGGCGAGCCGCCCCACCCAGGAGAAGGGATCCAGGACGTGTCAGGCACCCATTTCACCCGCGGGCTGGTCTTCGCGCTGGCGCTGGTCGCCTCGTTCCAGCTCGGGGTCAACTGCAACCAGCCGCCGTTCCGCGTGACGATCGAGTCGCCGGTCCACGGCTCGTTCACCGAGAACGCAAGCGTCGTCGTGAGCGGGACGGTTCGTTTCGGCGCAGCGCCCACCGACGTCGTCCTCAGGCTGAACGGGGTGCCGATCCCGATCGCCGGCGACAAGACCTGGTCGGCGAGCATCCCGCTCGATGCCGCGAGCGTCTACAACCCCGTCCTCGCCGAGCTGGTGAATCTGGTGAACGGCCGGGTCGCGCGCGATCGGATCGTGGTCGGGCGAGGTGCGTCCGTCGCCGACGGCGACCCCTCGTTCCAGAGCGTCGCCCTGCGACTGAACGACTTCGGCCTCGACGCCATCGAGCCGGTGATCGCCGACGCGATCGATTTCGATCCCGCCACGTTGTTCACCCCCGGCGAGGTCCTGATCGACGAGTGCATCATCGAGGATCCGCTCTTCGGGGGCTGCCTCGGGAGCGCCCGGGTGCGGCTCGCGAATCCGCCGCCCGAGATCAGCGGCTTCGGAATCGACACCGACTCGCAGCCCGGGAGCATTGCCGGAAACATCACGGTCACCGGTCTGCGTCTCGACGTCGACGTCGATGGCTCGGGGCTCGTCCCCAACTGCGGGCTGCGGCTCACGGCGAACTCGAGTGCGCTCAACGGTTCCTACGCGCTCGAGCCCGACGCGGGCGCGCCGACCCAGGTGGACGTCACCCAGGTGGGCTCGATCAACGTGGCCTTCGCCGGATTCAACTCGTCGTTCACGAGCGGTCTGTGCGACGTGCCCATCATCGGCGACCTCATCGAGCTGATCATCGGCGACGTGGAGCCCCTGGTCCGAGACGGGCTGGCGGGCTTCCTGAACGCCACGGACGGGAACGGCAACACCCCGGTGGCTGCCGCGATCGAGGGAGCGCTCACCGGGATCGAGATCGCCGGACCGATCGGCGATGCCCTGGGCCTGACCCTCGACGCGCCGCTCTTCCAGGTGGCCGAGGACGCCGAAGGCCTGACGCTCGGATCCGATTCGGCCTTCACGGCCTCGGTCGGAGGGGGCAGCGGTCAGTGCACGCCTCCGGCGGGCTCGCCCGACGTCCTCGAGACCTACAGCCCGGACGAGACCTTCCCGGTCTTCGCCACCTGTCAGGGCGGAAGCAGCCCGGGCGCGGCCTGCACGAGCGATGCGAGCTGCCCGGGCGGTGGGACCTGCCGCGCACTGACGCCCGACCTCGGCAGCCCCTACGGCCTCGGGATCTGCGTCTCGACCGCCGCGTTCAACCAGCTCCTGAAGGCGCTGATCGAGTGCGGTCTCCTGAATCTCGATCTGCTCGAGCTCGATCTCGGGTTCGGCTCGGCCCCGATCACGGCCCAGCTCCTCTCGATCGTCGATCCCGTCTTCGCCCAGCTCGTGGCGAGCACGCCCTACCGGATCGAGCTTCGGCCGACCCTGGCGCCGGTACTGACCGGCCAGCCCGGGCCCGAGGGCGAGATCGCCGAGCTCCGCATCGCCCAGCTCGCGGCGCGGCTCGTCCAGGACGACGGCAGCGAGTTCCTGGCGCTCGAGATCGTCTTCGACGCTGCGGTCGGACTCGACCTGCGCTTCGAATCGGGGGAGCTGCTGTTCGACTTCGGCGACAGTCCCGTCGATCCGGCGAACATCAGCATCGTGGTGCTCGACAACGCGATCGGGGCGAACGCGAACAACATCGAGAACGGCGTGCTGCCCTTCCTGCTCTCGGCGCTGCTCCCGGATCTGGCGTCCGGTCTCGGCAGCTTCCCGCTCCCCGACATCATAGGGCAGTCGCTCCAGGGGGACGAGG
>CAYYUT010000553.1:0-2653 GCA_964474935.1 uncultured Spirochaetales bacterium | reverse complement strand
CCGACCCGGAGCGGTGTCGGCGCACCGCTCGCGGCGGCGAGGCGCCCCAGGCTGCGGGCGTGCTGCTCGGCCAGCAGCTCCGTGGGGGCCATCAGGGCCGTCTGGTAGCCGTTCTCGGCGGCCGCCACCGCGGCGAGATGGGCGATCACGGTCTTGCCGCTGCCGACGTCCCCCTGGAGGAGCCGGTTCATGGGCCCTGGGGCGGCCAGGTCCCTCTGGATCTCGCCCCACACACGGCGCTGGGCCTGGGTGAGCCGGAAGGGCAGCTCGTGGGGCGCCCGGCGGACGCGTGGACCGTCGCAGGCCAGCGCGATCCCCGGCTCGGCGGCCCGGCGCGCGTGGCGCACTGCGAGTCCGACTTCGAGCAGGAAGAGCTCCTCGAGGACCAGGCGCTCGTGGGCCGGAGTCCGCCGCGCGGCCAGTGCGTCCGGCTCGAGATCGGCCGGCGGAGCGTGCACGTCGCGCAGCGCATCGGGAACCTCGGGCAGATCGCGCTCCCGGACCACGCTCGCCGGCAGGTGCCCCTCGACCAGGTCGGCGTACTGCGCCACCACGCGGGCGACCATTCCCCGCAGCGTGCGCGGAGGGATGCCTTCCGGGGTCGGATAGTCGGGAACGATGGCGGCCAGCTGCCCCGGGTCCACGGGATCGCCGTCGGCCTCGTCGAGCCGCTGCACCTCGGGATGCACGAGCTCGAGGTCGTAGCGATGGCGCCGGACCTCGCCCGTGACGAGCAGCGAGGCCCCCTTCTGGACCTGCTCCCGCAGGGCGTCGGGAACATGGAACCAGCGCAGGTTGACGCGCCCCGAGTCGTCCTCGACGGCCGCCTGCCAGGCGCGGCGGAAGCGACCCTTGCCACGCGTGCGATAGGGCACATGGTCGGCGACGAGCACCCGCGCGACGAAGGTCGCGCGACGCCCGACCTCGAGATCGGCCACCCGGCAGAGCGAGCGACGATCGTCGTAGCGGGTGGGAAGATGGAAGAGCAGGTCGCCCACGCTCGCGAGTCCGCGACGCGCGAGCTGCCCCGCGCGCCGGTCGCCTACCCCGGGCAGTGTCGAGAGCGGACGCGCGAGCACCTCGCTGGCGTAGCCGGGCTTCCGGTACGGGGCGAGCCGCTCGAGGGCTCCGCGCACGGCACCCTCTCGCGCATCGGGCTCGAGCGGATCGCGGAACGCCTGCGCCACGTCGCGGAACGCCGCCCGCGCGTCTCTCGGGATGGCCAGCTCGCTGGCGCGCGCGGCCGACCGGCCGACCGTTCCGTCGAGCTCCGGCACCCGATCCACGTGCTGGAAGCCGTCGCGGACGGCGAACTCAAGGGGCCGCACCACGGCCTCGAGGGCCCGCGCGAAGGGGCTCGAGCCCATTCAGCGTCCAACCCCGGAGTCCTGGAAGGCGTCGCGACGGTCTGAGTGGACGGCTCCGGGCCCGCCGCCGACGGGACCACGGGCCACGGGCAGATCGCTCGGCGGACTCATCGCTGCGCCACCGCGGCGAGAGCCAGCCGCGGCCGGCGGCTCTCCGACCCGTGCGAGAGAGGGCGACCTGTCTCGACGGGACACTACGCCGCGCCCGCGGGACCCTGCCTCTCGTGGATCTCCTGGAGGGCGCGGACTCCGATCGACTGCTGCCGCATCGCCCGGATCCCTCCCACGGCGGCACGCGCCGCGGCGCCCGTCGTGAAGTAGGGGATCCCCTCGACCAGCGCCGCACGACGCAACGAGAACGAGTCGCGCACCGATCGTGGATCGGCGCCGACCGTGTTGATCACGAGGTCGACCTCTCCCGCGCGAATGCAGTCCACGGTGCTCGGAGAGCCCTCGCCCACCTTGTCGACGGCCCGCGCTTCGACGCCGAGCGCCGCCAGCGCGTGGCGGGTGCCGGGGGTCGCCATCACCTCGAACCCCTCGCGGACGAGCTCGGCGATCGCCGGGCCGACGGCCGGCTTGTCCTCGTCGCGCAGCGACACGAGCACGCATCCCCGGGTGGGAAGCACGTTGCCCGCCTGGATCTGGGCCTTGGCGTAGGCGCGGCCGAAGTCCGAGTCGATCCCCATCACTTCGCCGGTGCTCTTCATCTCGGGCCCGAGGAGCGTGTCGACCTCGGCGAACTTCACGAAGGGGAAGACGGCCTCCTTCACCGAGTAGTGCCGCGGCCAGATCGAGCTGGTGAAGTCGAGCTCCGCGAGGGTCTGGCCGGCCATCACGAGGGCTGCCATGCGGGCCAACGGGCGCCCGATCGCCTTCGATACGAAGGGGACGGTTCGAGAGGCGCGCGGGTTCACCTCGAGCACGAAGATCTCGCCGTGCTTCACGGCGAACTGGACGTTCATCAGGCCCCGGACGCCCAGCTCGACGGCCAGCGCCTCCGTCGCGCGCCGGATCTCCTCCACCACGCCCGCCCGGAGCGAGTACGGAGGCAGCGAGCAGGCGCTGTCGCCAGAGTGCACGCCCGCTTCCTCGATGTGCTCCATGATCCCGCCGACCACCACCCGCTCGCCGTCCGCGATCGCGTCGACGTCCACCTCGATCGCGTCCGCGAGGAAGCGGTCGACCAGCACCGGGTGCTCGGGCGACGCCTTCACCGCCGAGTGCATGTAGCTCGCGAGCGACTCGCGATCGTGCACGATCTCCATCGCCCGACCGCCGAGCAC
>CAYYUT010000552.1:0-2665 GCA_964474935.1 uncultured Spirochaetales bacterium | reverse complement strand
GGGGAGGCGGTCGCGCCGCTCGCGCTAGGCGCGCGAGCCGGGCGGCCGACGGGCCGCTCGGCACGGCGGCACCCGACGCCAGGCCGCCACACGCAGCGAATGCGGCGATGGGCGCCGACACCGCGCGGCCCGCGGCGATGCCGGCGTCACTCCCTGGCCGGTGGTGCAAAGCCATCGCTGCAGAGGCGGCAGACCGCCACGTGGCTATCATGGGACTTCCGTCGATCTCGGAGGTCTCATGCGCCCTGTCCGCCCCATCGCATCCCGGAACGGCTCCGGCACCGGTCACGTATCGGATCGCGGGCGATCACCGGGTCACCGCCTCGGGGCCTTCGGGATGCTGCTGGTTCTGGTCCTGCTGGCCTCGCCCGTCAGCGCCCAGAGTCGCAGCGATCGGCAGGAGCTGGTGCCCCGCTTCGAGCCGGCCGAGATCGCCGAGCGGCTCGCCAAGGGCGGCCACACCATCCTGCTTCGGCACGCCTCGACGACGCCGATCCCGGACAAGACGCTGGCCCTCGATCCCCAGAACTGCGCGACGCAGCGGGTGCTGTCGGAGGCGGGCCAACGCGAGGCGCGTCGGATGGGCGCGGCCTTCGAGCGCCTGGGGATCGAGGTCGGGAAGGTCCTGACGAGCCCCTACTGCCGCTGCATCGATACCGGCATGCTGGCCTTCGGAAAGGCCGAGAAGACCGAGCTCCTGACGGTCGCCGACCGCGAGCTTCCCCAGCGCAAGATCGAGATCGGCGCCGAAGTGCGTACCCTCCTCGACACGGCCCCCGAGGCCGGAACCAATACCGTGCTGATCGCCCACACGGGCACGCTCCTCTACAGCTTCGGCCTCGATCCGAAGCCCGAGGGCATCGCCCACGTCTTCAAGCCCACCGGGCTCGGTCTCGGCCGTCCCGCCTATCTCGGGGTGGTGCTGATCGGGCAATGGCCCGAGATCGCCGGGCTGGCGCCCGACGAGGACCCGGGTGCCGTCGAGAACGCGTCGGCTCCCGGAGAGGCCGGCGCGGCGACGCCATGACGACGGGCCCCCCGCCGCCCTACGAGTCCGAGGAGCCCGGGCTCGGGTATCACTACGCGAACATCGCGCTCTACCTCGTCGTGACGCTCGTCACCTGCGGCATCTTCAATCTGTACTGGAACTATCGTCAGATGGAGAGCTGCAACGCGTTGCTTCGGCGCGACGAGTTCAGCTGGATCCTCTGGCTGCTGCTCACCATCGTCACCTGCGGGATCTACCACTTCTACTACCAGTACAAGATGGGTGCGGCGATCAACGAGATCCAGGAGCGCTTCGGCTATCCGGTCTCCGAGGGGCTGCCCATCCTGTCGGTCGTGGCCGCCATCTTCGGAGTCGGCGTGGTGGCCGACTGCATCCACCAGTACGAGCTCAATCGGATCGATCGTGGCGACTTCTAGGCTCGTGTCGCATCCCGACGCGTGGCTGCGCGTCGTCTGTCTCGCGGTGGTGTCCGGGGTGGCGCTGCTCGCCGCGGC
Source organism: uncultured Spirochaetales bacterium (assembly GCA_964474935.1). Taxonomy (GTDB): domain Bacteria; phylum Myxococcota_A; class UBA9160; order UBA9160; family JAFDDA01; genus CAYYUT01. The sequence continues at coordinate 1,162 of CAYYUT010000552.1, read as the reverse complement.
CACGCTCGTCGGTCTCGATGTGCACGACCATGCCGAGCACGCGGCGCACTGGCTTCCCGGCTGCGCCTTTCGGGAGTGGTTGGGCATGGTCTGCCCGGGCTGCGGCATGACCCGCGCCTTCCTCTGGCTCGGGCGGCTCGACCCGGCGCGGGCCTTCGCGGCGCACCCGCTCTCGCTGCCCCTGCTCGCCACGATGCTCTGGTTCGGGGTGGGCGCCCCGGGCTGGGGCCGCGTGGCGGGGCCGTGGGTGGGCGTGATGGCGCTCTGGGTGGTCCTCGGAACCTGGCTGGCACGTCTCGCGGCCGGGCTTTCGCCTGGCCTGTAAATCACCGTTTCCAATGCGGAATCGTCTGGAACAGCGCGCGGGCAACCGGCGAGCCACATTCTGGACAAGATAAATTTACGCCGTATCTTAGGTCCATGCCCCGGCCCCTGACCGCCGACGAGATCGAGAGCTTCCGCGAGGAGCTCTGCCAGGTCGCGCTGCGCCTGTTCGCGACGCACGGGTTCGCGGGTTGCACGATGCGGGCACTCGCCGCCGAGCTCGGCTGCAGCCCGATGACCCCCTATCGCTACTTCGACAACCAGGAAGAGATCTTCGCGGCCGTTCGGGTCGAGGCGTTTCGCCGCTTCGGCGCGCGCGTCGAGGAGGCGGCCCGCAAGGATCGCGATCCGATCGAACGCCTGCGAGGCCTGTCGCGGGCCTACGTGCGCTTCGCGCTCGAAGAGCCGAACGCCTACCGGATCATGTTCCAGCTCGACCCGCCGGAGGCCGGCCCGAGCGAGCACGAGCTCGCCGTGGCGCATGGCACCTGGAAGCCGTTGCTCGAGACGCTCGACGAGGCCGTCGAAACGGGCGCCTTGGTCGGCGACCCCTTGACGCTCGCCCATCTCTGCTGGGTGACGGTGCACGGGCTGGTGTCGCTCGAGCTCGCCGACCGTCTGCGCTTCGAGCGCCAGCTCTTCGACCTCGTGGATCCGGCCATCGACAGCCTGATCCGCGGCAACCGACCCTCCTCTCGCGCGCGCCCTTCGTCCGAGGGATCCTGCCCATGAACCGTTCCCGAATCCTGTCCGTCGCGCTCACGGTCGCTTTCTTGGCGGTGGGTGTCGGCTGGCTCGCCGCCCGGTCGTGGGGCGCCGCGCCCGCAGCGCCCGGTCG
>CAYYUT010000551.1:0-2675 GCA_964474935.1 uncultured Spirochaetales bacterium | reverse complement strand
GATGATGGCGGTGCAGAGATCGATGCACTCGTCGCTGATGGAGACCGTGGGCCCGGCGATCAGTTTCTTCACCTCCTTCTGGCTCTTGCCGCAGTAGGAGCAGGAGAGGTTGGCGTTGTCGTCTCGTTTCTTCATGTCTGGTCGCCTCCTCCCGCCTCGCCCGGCCCGTCGGACCCGGCGCCCGCGCTTCCGTTGCCGGCCGGGGCCGCACCCTGGCCGTTCCCACCGGGGGCCTCGATGATCTCACGGCGCGTCACGACACGGTCGATCAATCCGTACTCGAGCCCCTCGTCACCCGACATATAGTAATCACGGTCGGTGTCCTTGGCGATGCGTTCGATGGTCTGACCCGTGTGATGCGCGAGGATCTTGTTCAGGTTCTCGCGCAGTTTGAGGATCTCGCGGGCCTGGATGTCGATTTCGGTGGCCTGACCCTGGAATCCTCCCATCGGCTGGTGGATCAGGATTCGTGAGTTCGGAAGCCCGAATCGCTTGCCCTTTGCGCCCGCGGCGAGCAGCAGCGCCCCCATCGAAGCCGCCTGCCCCATGCAGATCGTGGCGACGTCGGGGCGGACGTACTGCATCGTGTCATAGATCGCGAGGCCGGCCGTGACCGAGCCGCCCGGCGAGTTGACGTAGAGCGAGATGTCCTTGTCGGGATCATCGGCCTCGAGGAAGAGCATCTGGGCGATGATCAGATTGGCGATGTCGTCGTCGACCGCCGAACCGAGGAAGATGATGCGGTCGCGCAGGAGACGCGAGTAGATGTCGTAGGCGCGCTCTCCCCGCGCGTCCTGCTCTACGACGATCGGAACCAGGGCCATCGGTGTTGGGTACTCCACGCTGGCGGGCGACGCTGCCCGTTGTCTCATCCTAGCGACTCGCCAGCGAGCGGCCGCGCCCGGAGCCGTCCGCTCGGTGGCGCCGCGGAGGCGGCGCGCAGCCTCGGTGCAAATTGGCCACGACATCGGGAGCCTGGCCGTCGCTTCCGGGCCTTCCCGGGATCTAGCGAAGCCCCGACCGCGCCTCCAACGGCTCTCAACCGCTCTCGCTGGCCTCACTCGCCGGCTCGGCCTGCCCGGTCTCTACGTTTGCCTTCTCGCGCAGGCGCCCGAGGGCCTTGCGCTCGCGCAGCTGAGATCGCAGCCCGGCCAGCATTCCACGCTCCTCGAAAGCCTGGCGCAGCCGCTTCACCTCGACGCCCTGCGACGTCGCCTCGCGTTCGATCTCGGCCTCGACCTCGTCGTCGGACACCTCGACGGTCTCCCGCTCGGCCACGGCCTCGAGCAGCAATCCGTCGCGTACCTCGATCTCGGCGCGCCCTCGCCATTCCTCACGCCAACGCGAGAGCTGCGCGCGGAGGTCGTCCTCGGGTACCTGGTTTCGGAGTTCTCGATGCGCGCGGGCAAGTCGGCGCTCGAGATGGCGCTCGACCATGCCGGGCGGGAGATCGACCGGGACCCGCTCGGCGAGGGCATCGAGGAGCGAGCGATCGAGCGCGCTCTCGGCAGCGCGCTCTTGGTGCGCCTCGAGGTCGCTGCGCAAACGCTCGCGCAGGGCCGCCAGATCCTCGAATTCGCCGAGGTCCTTCGCGAACTCGTCGTCGAGCTCCGGGAGCTCCTTGCGCTTGATCGCGGCCAGGTGGACCTGGAAGACCGCTTCCTTGCCGTTGAGCTCGGCCGGCCCGTAGTCCTCCGGAAAGGTGATCCGGACCTCGCGGTCCTCGTCGGCCCGGGCCCCCACGCGCTGGTCCTCGAAGCCCGGCAGGAAGCGCCCCGCGCCGAGATCGAGCTCGACCCCCTGGGCCGAGCCGCCCTCGAAGGTCTCGCCGTCGATCCGTCCCACGAAGTCGATCAACAGGCGATGCCCCTCGGCCGCCGTCGTGTCCTCGGGCTCCTCGAGCCACTCGGCATGGCGCTCGCGCAGGCTCTCGAGCTCGCTCTGGACCTGGGCGTCAGGCACCTCGACGGCCGGCCGGATTCCGGTGATCTCCGCGAGGTCGGGAAGCTCGAGCGTGGGCGCCACCTCGAGCCGAACCCGATATTGGAAGGCCGCTCCGGGCTTCGGCACCGGCGCGTCGATCCCGGGCTCGGACACCGGCTCCAGACCGGTCTGCTCGAGCGCTTCGGGTAGGGTATCGGCCACGATCGCCCGCTCGATCTCCTCCGCGATGGCGGCCCCGTAGAGCTTCTCGAGCACCGAGCGCGGCACCTTGCCCGGCCGGAAGCCCCGCACCTGGGCCGTCTTCGCGAGATCCCGATAGGCGCGATCGAACGCGCGATCCACCCGCCGCGCCTCGACCTGGATGTCGAGCGTGCGCCCCACGGGGCTCGTCTCGTGGGTTTCGACCGTGAGCGGTGTCTGTTGCGCCAATGCGTCCCTCCTCGGACCCGGTGGGACCGATGGTCGCGCGATCCCGGGTGGAATCCCGCTCGCTCCGGCCGGGGCATCGGAAGCGGAACGTACCCCACGCCCTCTACCCCGCCATGCGCCGTCGGCCGTCCGGGGCCGGGGAAACGGCCGGTCGTCGCGCCCACCACAGGCGTGGAGGGCGCGAGGCGCCCGACCATGAACGCAGGAGCGCACGCACACCGCACCACGCGTCGAGACGAGAGCTGGCCATGGGGGGTACCGGGGACAGGACTCGAACCTGCACGCCCGAAGGCGGTGGCTCC
>CAYYUT010000550.1:0-2677 GCA_964474935.1 uncultured Spirochaetales bacterium | reverse complement strand
ATGCCCTGGATCGCGCCGGGGAACTCGACCAGCTCGCCCGCCATCACCTGATCGAGACCGTAGATGCGCGCGATGCCGTCGCCGATCGAGAGCACCGTCCCGGTCTCGGCGACGTCGATCTCGCGACCGTACTCGCGGATCTCGCGCTTCAGGATGTCGGTGATCTCGCCGGGCTTGATGTCCATGATCGCCTCTTTCTGTCGCCGCGCTCCGCGTGGCGAGCGCTCCTACGTGGTTCGGGGCGGGCTGCGCGACGCACAACCGCCAGGATCGGGATCTATGCCTTGACCAGGCTCTCGCGCAGCTGCTCGAGCTGGGTGCGGATGCTTCCGTCGAAGACGAGGTCACCCACCTGGGCGACGACGCCACCGATCAGCTCGGGGTCGACCTCGACGTGGAGCTTCACCTCACGTCCGGTCCGAGCCGTGAGGGCCTGGGCGAGCCGTTGGCGCGCCGCATCGTCGAGCGGGCTCGCGCTGCGCACGCGGGCCTCGGCGCGTCCGGCGGCCTCGTCGGCCAGGGTGTCGAACTCGCTGCGAATCGCGGGCAGGTCGACGATCCGGCGCTGATCGATCAGGTACGCGAAGAAGTGCTGCAGCGTGGCATCGCTTCCGAGACGCTCGGCGACGGCGCGGAGCACGGCCTTGCGACGGTCGGCGCTGTAGAGCGGGCGCAACAGCACGTCGTGCAGCTCCTGCTGCGCATCGACCAGCTCGGTGAGTTCGGCGAGCTCGCGCCGGGTGTCCTCGACACGGTCGGACTCGCGGGCGAGACCGAAGAGCGCTCTCGCGTAGCGGCGCGCAGCCGCCGAGCCCGCCATCAGTTGGGCCTCCCGGTCTCGATGCGGGTCACGAACTCGTCCACGAGGCGTTGGCGGTCTTCGTCGTTCACCTCGCGCCGCAGGAGGTCGCCGGCCAGGTCGGTCGCGAGACGGGCCGCTTCGGCACGGAGCTCTTCGCGAGCGCGCTGGGTCTCCTGCGCGATGGCGGCCTGCGCGTCGGCCTGGATGCGCTCGGCGGACGCCTGTGCATCGGCGAGGATGCGCGCGCGCTCGGCTTCGCCGCGCCGTCGCGCGCCCTCGCGGATCCGGTCGAGCTCGTCGTCGAGGCCCTCGGCGCGCTGCTGCCACTCGGCGAGGCGACCCTCGGCGTCGGCCAGCAGGGCCGCCGCCGAATCGAGGTCGTTGCGCACCTGACTCTGACGCTGGCCGAAGAACTCACGGATGGGCTTGCGCCCGAAGTAGACGATCACGCTCAGCAGGACGATCAGGTTCAGGGCGTGCCAGAGCAGGGTGCTGGCGCCGCTGCCCTCTTCGCTGGCGGCCGAGGCGACCGCGGGCGCGAGCAGCCATGCCACGACGACGACGAGACGGAGGGACCGGCTCACGACAACGGCCTTCCCAGCACGCGCTCCGCGACGTCGCTGGCGAGCGCTTCCGCTTCGCTCCGGATCGAGGCGCGGGCCTCGGCGTATGCCTGGGCGATCTCACCACGCGCGTGCTCGAGGGTCTGCTCGGCGCTTGCGCGTGCCGAGCCGATCCGTTCGCTCTGCGCGCCGTGCGCGGAATCGATCTCGCTCCGGCGGGCCGACTCGGACTCTTCGCGCGCCTTGGCGACCGCCACCTCGTACTCACTCAGGATCGACTCGGCCTGCTGCTGCAGCTTCTCGGCCCGCTCGCGTGCACCCGAGATCCGCTCCTCGCGCTCGTCGAGCACCCGCAGAGCGGGCGTCACGATGAGCGCCCGGATCGGGAACACGAGCAGCCCGAACAGGACGATGAGGATGATCATCCGGATGAGCGCGGGCGCGCTCTCGAAGGGCTCGAAGACCGAGAGGCCCCCCTCGGCAGCAAGAGCGGGGGTCGCCAGCACGAGGACGACACCGGCGAGCAGGGCGATGGCGATTCGGCTCGCCGGCTTGGCAGAGGATTCACCCACGAGGCTCGTTTCTCCCAGTCGATCGTCGCGGGTCGATCGTCGTCGGTCGATCGTCCCCACGGTCGGTCTTCAGCGTCGTCCGCATCGTCGGACCCCGGCGCACGGCTCGTTCTCGGTTCCCCGAGAGCCGTGCGATCCATCTCCGCGGTCCCCTGGGACCGGTTCGAGGCGGACGACCGCGAGGTCGAAGGTCTCGGTGGTCGAGGGCCGGCGCACGTTCCGAGGCTGGGGTGATCCGACGGACACGACACGATCGGGTCGAGGCAGCCGCCAGAACGCGGCGAATAGTCGCATAGCTCGTCGGAACTTCAAGGGAAGACGAGGGCCACCGGCGACACTCCGGGCGCCGTCAAGGCACCGACCACACACGCGAAACGAGAACCCCCGGGGCGGGTCAGTCCGACGGGATGGTGTGGCAGCGGCCCTCGACCGAGCAGCCGTCCGCGAGCACCAGACGGGGCGTGCGGACCTCGCCGCGCAGCCGGGCCCCGGGGCGGCGCTCGCCCCGCCGCTGGGCGAGGACCTCGCCTTCGACGCGGCCCGCGCCGACCAGCTCGTCGACCTCGATCCGGCCCCGGGTCGCGCCCTCGGTGCCGATCAGGAGCGTTCCTCGAGCGAAGACATCGCCTGCCAGACAGCCGTCGATCCGGGCCACTCCCCAGAAGGCCAAATCCCCCTCGACGGCGCCCCCCGCCGCCACCAGCCGCGCCGGCGCGGCGAGTCCTGCGACTGGCCGGGGC
>CAYYUT010000549.1:1281-2682 GCA_964474935.1 uncultured Spirochaetales bacterium | reverse complement strand
CGGTCTCGTCCGGATCCAGCGCCAGATCGTAGAGCTCGGGCCGCGGCGCCCGGATGTACTTCCGGTCGGCAGTGCGGACCCCGAGCAGCGGGCTCCAGCCGAGATCGGTCTGGGTGGCGAGGGTCTCGACATAGGCCACGCGCGCCTCCGACCGCCCGGCGATCAAGGGCGTGAGGCTCCGCCCCTCGATGTCTTCGAGGGGTGCCAGGCCGAGCAGCTCGAGGGCGGTCGGGGCCACGTCGACCAGTCGCACCGGCTCCTCGATCACCGCGCCCGCCGGAATGCCGGCCGACGCGACGATCAGGGGGACCCGTTGGGTGGCGTCGTAGACCGTATAGGAGTGAGTCCGCTCGCCGTGCTCGCCGAGGCTCTCGCCATGGGCGCTGGTGACGATCACCGCGGTCGCCTCGTCGGTGAATCGCTCGCGCACGGCCGCGAGCAGACGGCCGACCTCGGCATCCGCGAAGGCGATCTCGGCCACGTAGGGACGTCCCGGGAAGGAAGCCGCGAAGCCCGCCGGCGGCATGTACTCGGCGTGCGGGTCGTAGAGATGGACCCAGAGCACGAAGCGCGGGGGCGCCTGGTCGAGCCAGCCGATCGCCTCGTCCACCACCTCGTTGGCCGGGCGCTCGGGTACGGCCAGCGTCCCCATCGTCGCCGGGCGGGCGCCCGAGGGGTTGCCGTAGACATCGAAGTCCTCGGCGAGTCCGTAGCGGCTGTGGAGCACCTGGGCAGCCACGAAGGCGGCCGTCGCGAGCCCGGCCTCTTGCGCCCGCCGCGCGAGCGTCGGAATCGAGGGGTCGAGGGCGAAGAGCCCGTTTCCCCGCACGCCGTGTCGGGGCGGATCGAGGCCGGTGAGCAGCGAGGCGTGCGAGGGCAGCGTGATCGGCGTCGGCGAGATCGCGTGCGCGAAGCGCGCCCCCTGGGCGGCGAGCGCATCGAGCGTCGGAGTGTGGACGTCGGCCGCGCCGTAGGCCCCGACGTGGGCGGCGCGGAGCGTGTCGATCGTGACGAGCACCAGCCGATCCGCCGAGCCCACCAGCGAATCGGAGCCCTGGCACCCGGCGACGAGCGCGAGCGAGAGCGTCGCGAACCAGACCTTTCCCAGACCGTGCCCTCCGGCGTCGCGCGTGCGAGCCCTCTCGATGCGGCCCGATCCGATCCACCGGGATCGCGGGCGGCCGACGCCGTGGCGCGGGGTGGCCGCCACGACACCCACGTGATCGTTGTCGCTCATCGCGATCGCCATCGGTAGCGCGTCGCATCGCGCCCGGGGAGCCCGATGCGCGCGGCGAGCCCTCCGTTAGCATCCGCCCCGCCGCACCGCCGCCCGCACGGGGCCGCCACGGGAGGGTTCCGGTCCGGCCCGGGCGCTGGGGCCGCGCAGGGGCCGGGCCACGC
>CAYYUT010000549.1:0-1271 GCA_964474935.1 uncultured Spirochaetales bacterium | reverse complement strand
GGGGGCGCGGTGTGGGGCCGGGGCCCCCGCGGGGCGCGGCGCCGGGGCCCCGGCCCGGCCCGAGTGCCGGCGCTCGGCACGGGGCTTTGGTTCCGGGGGTGTCCCGTCGATCCAGGGCACGGGACGGAGGCTTCGCTTGACCCTGCATGCACCCGAGTCGTTCGGACCCGCCGGCCCGCTCCGTCTCGACCTGCCGAGTCTGCTGGCACTCGGCGTCGCGTTCGTCGCGATCTCGCTCCTGGTGTACGCACCCGCCATCGAGGGCCCCTTCCTCTCGGACGACCATTCGGTCATCGTCCAGAATCCCTGGATCCAGGATCTCTCGCCCGAGAACCTGGGGGTGATCCTCGATCCGTTCGGGCCGGCCACCCGCACCACGGCGAACTACGCACCCGTCCACCTGCTGGCGCATGCGCTCGAGCTCCGCCTCTTCGGGGAGGACACGCGCGGCTACCACGTGGTGAACATCGTGCTCCACGCGCTCTGCAGCGCTCTGCTCGTCGCCGTGCTGGTGCGGAGCGAGGTGCCGCGTGCTGCCGCGGTCCTCGCGGGAACGCTCTTCTGTGTCCACCCGGCGAACGTGGAGGCCGTGGCCTGGATCTTCCAGCTCAAGACGAGCCTGGCCCTCGCGCTCGCCCTGCTGGCGCTCCTCTGGCGGGTCGAGCGGCCGGTCGCCGCGACCGGCGCCTTCGCGTTGGCGCTGCTCACCAAGGCGACGGCGGCCTTCGCGCTCCCGGTGGCCGCTCTCTGGCTCTGGCTCCGCCCGCCGCCCCGGCCGCGCGCGACCCGTGCGTGGATCGGCCTCGGCGTCTGGCTCGCCTTCTTCGTGGCTTTCGCGATGGTCGAGCTCGAAGCCTTCGCCCACGCCGGCGAGTTCCGACCTGCGCGCCCCCCGTCCGTGCGCGAGCGGCTCCTCTGGTGGCCCTATGCGCTCGGGCGCTACGTCGTCCTCGGTCTCACGTCGCTCGGCGCCTCGAGCTTCCATCAACCGCCGGCCCCGGGGGCCGGAAGTGCCTGGGTCTGGCTCGGGTGTCTGGCGTTCGCGTTCGGCGGGTGGCGGGCCTGGGTGGTCCTGCGCCGACGCGAGATGGAGGGTCTCTTCTGGGTGTGGGCGGCGGTGTGCTTCGTACCGGTCTCCCAGATCCTGCCCTTCCAGTTCCCGATCGCCGACCGCTACCTCTACTTCATCCTGCCCGGGATCCTCGGCGTCGCCGGATGCTGGCTCGCGTCGACCTTCGTGAGCGCCCGCGAGATGATCCGGGGCGGTGGCC
>CAYYUT010000548.1:0-2688 GCA_964474935.1 uncultured Spirochaetales bacterium | reverse complement strand
GATCTGGATCAGGTCCTCGAGGACGAGCCGTGCGTCGCCGTGCAGGTAGACGTCCGCCTTCACGATCTTCCCGAATTCGGCGGCGTCCACGTCGACGTGGATCTTGCGGGCATCGACACAGAACTCATCGACCTTGCCGGTGATGCGGTCGTCCCAGCGTGCGCCGATCGCCATGATCAGGTCGCAGTGGGTGACGGCCTTGTTGGCGTAGGCCGTTCCGTGCATACCGAGCATCCCGAGGTGGAGCGGATGATTCTCGTCGGCAGCGCCTTTTCCGAGGAGTGTGTTCACGATCGGTGCACGGAGCTTCTCGGCGAGGGTGATCACGGCCTTGCCGGCGTCGGCGATCACCGCGCCCTGCCCGACGTAGAGGACCGGGCGGCGCGCGCGAGAGAGCAGGCGTGCGGCCTCGTCGAGGTGCTGGGACGCGGCGTGCGCCGGGAGCTGGTATCCGGGCAGTCGGCCCTGGTCGACGTACGGCGCTGATCAGGGGCCCTGGGTCACGTCCTTCGGCAGATCGATGAGCACCGGACCGGGACGGCCGGTGCTCGCGATGTGGAAGGCTTCGCGCACGACCTGCGGGATGTCGTTCGGGTCGCGAACGAGGTAGCTGTGCTTCACCACCGGGTAGGTGATGCCGGTGACATCGGCCTCCTGGAAGGCGTCCTTGCCCAGGCTGCTCTGGATCGTCTGACCGCAGATCACGACCATGGGCACCGAGTCCATGTGGGCGGTGAGCAGGCCGGTGACGGTGTTGGTGGCCCCCGGTCCCGAGGTCACGAGCACGACCCCCGGCTTGCCGGTCGCGCGGGCGTAGCCATCGGCCATGTGGGTGCCGCCCTGCTCGTGGCGCACCAGGACCAGCTTCACCGACGATTCGACGAGCGCGTCGAAGATGGGCATCGCCGCCCCACCCGAGAGGCCGAAGATGTACTCGACCCCTTCGCGCTCGAGACACTGGATCAGCTTCTCGCCGCCCGTCGACTCGCGCTGCATCGTGGGTTCCGTGTCCATGCTGATCGCCTCGCCTCCGCTGCGGCCGCGGGCACCGCGTGGGTCCGAGCGTTCGTCGCGGGGCGCCGTCTCCCCGCTGACTGTCTCGCGACCGGGTCGCTGCCGAATCTCTCGAAGCTCCATCGGGCCAGGCGCGCCGGCCCTCGCGAGGGTGGAATCGGCGACCCCCGCCGGAACGAAGAGGGAGAATGCGGTGAATTCAACCGAAAGTCCACCCGATTCGATGGGTCCGCCGAAAAAAACACGCCTTCCAGGGTCGAAATCCGATACCCCTGGGGGTCTCGTTGGCGAAAACCGCAGAGCCAACGGTGAAATCGCTCGCCCGCCCGGCCCCGATGTACGCACGAGGCTCGCCAGCCGACGCCGGGGGGTTGACCCGGGCGTCTCGCGGGTGCTAAATCCGAACCCGAATCGGATTCGCGTTCGGATGTTCGCGCCGCAACCGCCTGCCCAGGCCCGGCCCTCCGGGGGCCGGGAACCGAGGCCACCGCGGAGCGCCTCGTCCGGGCCGAGGGCACGACGCGGGCCGCGAGAGTCCGCGAACCGAGCGCTTCGGGGCCCGACCTTTGGCGGCTCAGGCGTTGGGCGCGGATGCGGGATGCGAGGACGGGTCCCGGGAACGAAGTCCGGCGATGTAGCCCGACGATCGACCCCGGGATCGAAGCCCGAGAACGAAATTCGGGAACGGAATCAAGAGGAGGAGACGCCAGCATGCGCACGCCGCGCACCGATCGCATCGCGATCCCCGACGATCCCGCCCGGATCGGCGTCGCCGTGCGGCTTCGCAGCGTTGCCCCCCCGAAGCAGGCGCGTAGTCGCGCGACCCTGGCCCGGATCCTGGAGGCCGCGGAAACGCTCATCGCCGAGAAGGGTCTGGCCGATGTCTCCATCCCAGAGATCGTCCGGCGAGCCGGGTCGTCGGTGGGGGGGTTCTATGCCCGCTTCCGCGACAAGGACGAGCTGCTGCGGGCGCTCGAGGAGCGCTTCCTCGGGGAGGTCCGGATGCTGCTCGACGAGTTGGCCGATCCGGGGCGCTGGGAGGATGCCCCGGTCACGACGATTGCGAGGGCCTGCGTGGCGAAGATGGTGGAGGTGTTCCGCGGGCGTCGCCGGCTGATCGCGGCCTTCATGGCGCGCGCTGCCCACGACGCCGACCTGCGCGGCGAGCTGGTGAGCTTTCGCGAGGAGGCGTCCAATCGCTTCGTCCAGCTCCTGCGTGGCCGCCACGATCGATTTGCGCATCCCGATCCCGAGCTCGCCATCGATCTCGGCATCCAGTTCGCCTTCGCCCTGATGCACCACAGTGTGCTGTTCGGGGAGGTCCGCGCCGCCGGCCGTGTGCTCAGCGACGGCGAGCTGGCGCGCGAGCTGACCCGTCAGATTCTCGGATACATCGGCTATCACGACGCACGGGCGGGTGCCTGATGCGACGCGTGATCCCCGTCTCGCAGTAGCGACGCAGCAAGGAGCCCGACCATGGACTATCGCCAGCACAACCCCCTTCCGATTCCCGAGAGCGGCGCCTACAAGAGCGTGAAGGGAACCATCGAGACCGTCTTCGATTGGCAGTACGCCCTCGAACGGAAGAACCTGCTCGGGCTCTACGAGAAGGGGAAGGCGCTCGCCTGGAATGCCACCGATCTCGATTGGGACACCGAGGTCAACATCGAGAAG
>CAYYUT010000547.1:0-2691 GCA_964474935.1 uncultured Spirochaetales bacterium | reverse complement strand
AGCCCCAGACCTTCATCGCCGTCGCGACGGCCATCACCGCCGCCGTCCCCATCCGCATCGAGCGAGCTCCATCGCGCGGACCGGTCGCCGGGCGCCGCCGTCGGCGTGGCCACGCGCGGATGGCCTTCGTCCGTCGTTCGCCGAGGGGCCGTGCGGGACGATCCGACATGGAGCGAGCCCTGTCTTGAGTTCTGCAGTCGTCGAGCGTCCCCTGCGGCGCTCCCTCTTCTTCGTACCGGGTGGCGAGCCTCGGAAGCTCGAGAAGTCGCGCTCGATCGAGGCCGATACACTCCTCCTCGACCTCGAGGATTCCGTAGCGCTCTCCGAGAAGGATCGGGCGCGGAAGCTGGTGTCCGAGTTCCTGCGCGAAGGGGACTTCGGCGGATCCGAGCCGGCCGTCCGGGTGAACCCGCCGGGGACCCCCTACTTCGACGAGGACCTCGCCGCCGCCGTGCGAGCCGGCGCAGCGGCGATCATGATCCCGAAGTCCGAGGATCCCCGACAGCTCGCGGAGGTGGGCAAACGCATCGAGGCGCTCGAAGGCGACGCAGCGGACCATCGGCGGGGTGCGACCCGGATCCTCGCGCTGGTCGAGACGGCCGCCGGCATCGTGCACGCCGCGGCCCTCTCGGGCGGGTCGCCCCGCATCGACGCCCTCTGCTTCGGGCATGCCGACTTCTCGCGCGACATGCAGCTCGCCGCAGCCGACGCCTCGCGGGGCGCGGCCTTTCATGGCCGCTGCGCTCTGGCGATCGCCGCTCGCGCCACCGGGCTCGCCCCGATCGACACGGTGCATCTCGACGTGCGCAACCAGGATGCATTCCGCGAGGACACGGCGCTCGGCATCGAGCTGGGGTTCGAAGGCAAGCTCTGCATTCATCCCGCGCAGGTGGGGCTCGCGAACGAGCTCTACACACCCACTGAACCCCAGATCGAGTACGCTGAGCGGGTGCTCGAGGCCCATGAGAAGGCCCGGTCGGAAGGCCGCGGCGTGTTCACCGTCGACGGAAAGATGGTCGACGCGCCCCTGATCGCGGCCCAGGAGCGCGTGCTCGAGAAGGCGCGGCGTGCCGGCGTCCGCACATCCAGCGAGTCTTCCGATGACGCCTGATCGGGCGCGACGGATCGAGAGGGGCCGTGCCAGGCTCGGAGACGCCAGGCGGGGACGGCGCTTCGACGTCGCGCCGGGCCCGATCGCCTGAGCCACCCACCCGGCCAGACGGAGCGAGACATGAACGGAATTCTCGAAGGCATGAGGGTCGTGGAGGGGTCGGCCTACGTCGCCATTCCGCTCGGCGGCCTGACCCTCTCCCAGCTCGGTGCCGACGTCATCCGCTTCGATCCGATCGGAGGCGGCCTCGACTACACCCGCTGGCCCGTCACATCGGACGGCCGGAGCCTGTTCTGGGCCGGCTTCAACAAGGGCAAACGTTCGATCGCGGTCGATCTGCGATCCCCGCGCGGCCAGGAGATCCTCACCGCACTGATCTGTGCGCCCGGAGAGAATGCTGGACTCTTCCTCACCAACTTCCCCGAGCGGGGCTGGCTCGCCCATGACGAGCTGAAGCGACATCGCGAAGACCTGATCATGGTGAACCTCATGGGACGCCGGGACGGCAGCTCGGAGGTCGATTACACCGTGAACCCGTCCGTGGGATTCCCGACCGTCACCGGCCCGCGCGACAGCCCGCGGCCCGTGAACCATCTGCTCCCCGCCTGGGATGCCATCACCGGCAACATGGCCGCCACGAGCCTGCTCGCCGCCGAACGCTACCGACGCCTCACCGGAGAAGGCCAGCTCGTGAGGATCGCGCTCAAGGACGTGGCGCTCGCGATGCTCGGGAATCTGGGCAAGATCGCCGAGGTCACCATCAACGACGCCGATCGACGCAAGGATGGCAACTACCTGTACGGGGCGTTCGGTCGCGACTTCGAGACCCTCGACGCCAAGCAGCTGATGGTGGTCGCCCTCACGCGCGGACAATGGAAGAGTCTGCGCAAGGCGACCGGGCTCGGCCCCCAGATCGATGCACTCGGCGAACGGCTCGGACTCGACCTGAACGACGAGGGCAACCGCTATCGCGCCCGGCGCGAGCTCACGCGCGTCTTCGACCCATGGTTCAGCACACGCATGCTCGCCGAGATCCGGAAGGTCTTCGACGAGCACAAGGTCTGTTGGGCTCCGTACCGGACCATCCGGGACGTCGTCGAGAAGGATCCGGACTGCTCCACCGAGAACCCCATGTTCAAGATGGTCGAGCAGCCCGACATCGGGACTTACCTGATGCCCGGCTCTCCGATCCAGTTCACGGCCGTTCCACGGTCGGAGCCGCGGCGAGCCCCGAAGGTCGGCGAGCACACCGACGAGATCCTGCTCGAGCTGCTCGGAATGAGCGAGGCCGAGGTGGGCAAGCTCCACGACGAGCGGGTCGTGGCGGGAGCCAGGCGATGACGGGTACCCCGGGCCGTCGGCAAGGGCGACGGTCGCAGGTCGGCCGTTGAGTTCGCGAGATCTATCGAAGATCCTGGTCGCCAACCGGAGCGAGATCGCAATTCGGGTTTTCCGCGCCGCCAGTGAGTTGGGCATGCGAACGATCGCCGTTTATGCGGGGGAAGACCGTCTTTCCATGCATCGTTTCAAAGCAGACGAAGCGCATCTCGTTGGTGTCGGCAAAGGTCCCGTGGGGGCTT
>CAYYUT010000546.1:0-2701 GCA_964474935.1 uncultured Spirochaetales bacterium | reverse complement strand
CGACCCGGAGCGTGGCGCCTCCCGTGTTCGCGAAGGTGACGAGCGCGAGCGCCTCGTGGTCCACCTGCACCTTGCCGAAGGACAGAGAGGCCGGGGCGATCTCGAGCTTCGGCGGCTCGGGCACCTGCATGCGCACCGGAACCTCGAGGCGTCCCCCAGGCAGGCTCGGGCCCTCGAGGTGCAGGGTCGCTTCGGTCTGGCCCGCCTCGCGGGCCACCACGCTCACGATGATCTCGGCCGCGTCGCCCGGTGCGAGCTCGAGCGCGGTGCGCGCGGTGTGAAAGGGAGCCTCCACCCGGACGGTCTCGATCTGGAGCGGTGCGTCACCGAGGTTGGTGGCCATCACGAAGCGATGCTCGTGCACACCCACGGCGATCTCGCCGAAGTCGATCTCGGCGGGCTGCAGCGCGAGCTCGGACCGGGGACCGCCGGCACCCAGGAACCAGCTCATCGACAGACCGGCGCCCAGCGCCACCGCCAGCACGCCGGTCAACATCAAGCTTCGGCTCATCGATCCACCCTTGGTCCGCTCGTCGAGCGAAAGTGCACGAGAAACAGCTCACGTCCCCAACGCTCTCGTGCCGATCCGCTCCCTCCGGGGCGATTATGTACCATCACGAGGTCGCGGTTGCGAGGTAATTTCGCCGCGCCCGGGAAGTACGTTCGCGGCATCACCGCTGCGGATACCCCGCAGGGATCTCGCAACTTCCATGCCGACTGCCCACGATCGGAGGCATCGCCCCAAAACACCGTCCGATCAGGAGAAACCGCGACGGAAGCGTCGGGGTTTCCAGCCTGCGAGAGCCAGGGCGCCACAGGCTTTCCCCGGTATCGGGAAAGTTTTTCACACACAGCCCGGATACGGGCCAGGTTCGGCGCAGTCGACGCCACGTGGGCAAGGATTCGCGGTCGCGCCGCGTCGAGATCACTCAACGGCCCAGACCTCGATTCCACCCTTGCCCTCGCGTCCGAAGCCGGCGATCAGGTCGTTGCGACCGTCTCCGTTCACGTCGGCGATGCGGACGCCCCAGCCGCGCAGCTCGTCGCGACCACCGGGCAGACCGGCCTCCGGGCAGGCCTGCCAGCGTCCTGCCCCGTCTCCCATCCAGACGCGTAGTCCGGCGTCCATGTGGCTCGTGGCCGCGAGGTCGACGTGGCCGTCTCCGTTCAGGTCGCCCGCGTCGACGGCGTAGAAGAGCTCGGCCGTGTCGGCCGCGGGCAGCCCGTCGATCGAGAGCTTCCAGGAGCGGCCGCCGTCACCGAGATAGACCAGGAGCGGAGGGCGTCCCGGCCAGCGATCGCTCGAGATCACCAGGTCGAGGAAGTCGTCCCCGTTGACGTCGGCGATCTCGAGACCGAAGAACTTGCCGTCCTGGGCGAGGCCCGGCGTCCCGTACTGGTGCGCGCCGTCGCCGTTGCTGAGCCAGACGACGTTGCGCTCGAGCTCCGGGATGATCGGTCCGACGGGCCCGGCCACGTAGGTGGCCATCACGTCGAGTCGTCCGTCCCGGTTCAGGTCGGCCAGCCGGGCGACCGTCGCCTTTCCGTGGCTCGGGAGCCCGTAGTCGCGGCTCGTCCAGTTGCCGGTGCCGTCGTTCTCGAAGACCCGAACGCCTTCGCGGAAGCTGCTCACGGCGACGAGATCGGGATGGCCGTCACCGTTCATGTCACCGAAGTCGAGATCTTCGTAGCCGCGACGCTTGCCGCGACGCACCAGGGGCCCGAGCTGCCAGTCGCCCTGCCCGTCTCCGAAGAAGACGAACACGCCCTGACAGTGGTCGGCCACCCCGAGGTCGAGGTGCCCGTCGCCATTCGCGTCGACGAAGTCGACACCGACGCCACAGGTGAACTCGGGAATGCGGAGCCCCTTCGAGGAATTGGTCCAGCCGCCCTTGCCATCCCCGAGATAGACCCGGGGCCCGCGTCCCTTGCGGGGGTTCCCCGCGATGTCGACGTGGCCGTCTCCGTTCACGTCACCGACCGCGGGATAGGTACGCCACTCGCCGGTGTCGGGGAGCCCGTTCGAGAGCGGTTGGAAGCGGGGGCACGCGAGCTCGGCCTCGGTGGCCTTCGCCTCCGTCGTCGCAGCCGCGAGGGAGAGAGCGGCAGCGACGCCGAGGGCGACGGAGGGCGTGCGGGGCAGCCGGCGATGGGGGTGTGTCATGGGGGCACTCCAAGGTAGATGGCGACCCATCGACCCGCTAGCGCGGTCTCCGCTATCGACGTCGCCGACCGAGGGCCGCGAGACCTGCCACACCGACGCCGAGCAGGGCGAGCGTGGTCGGCTCGGGCACGGCGTCCGGGAGTGCCGGATCGAGATTGCCCGCCAGGATCAGGGTGAAGAGCAGGTCGTTCGAGGGACACGCCGAGCCGATCAGGACCAGCTCCCCCGTGGCGAAGTCGAGACGCGAGCCACTCTGGGTGTCTCCGACGAAGGCGCCGCACCGCGGCCGGGAAACCTGCTCGGTGGTCAGTCCGACGAAGAGACTGAACGACGAGCCGCCCTGCCCCACGCTGATCTCGAAGGGATCGAACTCCACCTTGCCGGCGTCGGGGCCCGAGGTGGTGATCTCACCGACGACCGGGCCGGACACGACGTCGAAGGTCACGAAGCTCGGCACCACGTTGACGTCGGGGATCGTGAGATCGGTGAACTCGATCGATGCGGTCGCCGGCCCCGTCATCTCGATCAACCCGTCGA
>CAYYUT010000545.1:0-2708 GCA_964474935.1 uncultured Spirochaetales bacterium | reverse complement strand
ACCTGGAGCAGCACGTCGAAGATGTCGGGATGCGCCTTCTCGATCTCGTCGAGGAGCAGCACCGCGTAGGGCTGCTTGCGGACCGCCTCGACGAGCTGTCCGCCC
Organism: uncultured Spirochaetales bacterium; assembly: GCA_964474935.1. Classification (GTDB taxonomy): domain Bacteria; phylum Myxococcota_A; class UBA9160; order UBA9160; family JAFDDA01; genus CAYYUT01. The sequence goes on along the minus strand of CAYYUT010000545.1, from coordinate 2,603 downwards.
TGGTCGAAGCCCACGTACCCCGGCGGCGCCCCGATCAGACGCGAGACGGTGTGCTTCTCCTGGTACTCGCTCATGTCGAACCGGATGAAGGGCACGCCGAGCTTCTCGGCGAGCTGCTTCGAGAGCTCGGTCTTGCCGACGCCGGTCGGGCCGGAGAACAGGAAGCAGCCGGTTGGTCGATCATCACGCCCGAGGCCTGCCCGCGCTCGTTTCACGGCCCGCACCAGCGTGCGCACGGCCTCGTCCTGCCCGTAGATCGCGCCGAGGAGGTCGGTCTCGAGATGCTCGAGGCGCGCGCGATCCGAGGCCGAGACGCGCTGCAGCGGCACCCCGGCGATACGGGCCACCGTCTCCTCCATGTCCGTCACGCCCACCGTCTTGCGTTGCCGCCCGCGTCGCAGGCGCATGGCGGCGCCGGCCTCGTCCATCACGTCGATGGCCTTGTCGGGGAGGAAGCGGTCCGACAGATGCCGCGACGACAGCATCACCGCCTGCCGGAGCGACGGCTTGGTGTAGCGGACCCCGTGGTGCTCCTCGTAGCGCTCGGCGAGGCCCTCGAGGATCTTCACCGCCTCGTCCTCGCTCGGCTCGCGGATGTCGACGCGCTGGAAGCGGCGCGACAGCGCGCGGTCGCGCTCGAAGTGTCGGTACTCGGCATAGGTGGTCGAGCCCATGCAACGGAGCTCGCCGCTCGCGAGGATCGGCTTCAGCATGCTCGACGCGTCGACCGCGCCGCCCTGGGCCTGGCCCGCGCCGAGGATGGTGTGGATCTCGTCGATGAAGAGGATCGGCGTGCGGCGCTGGCGGACGGCTGCAATCAGGGCCTTGAAGCGAGCCTCGAAGTCGCCGCGGAAGCGGGTGCCGGCGAGCAGCGCCCCGAGATCGAGCGCGAAGATCTCCGCTCCCTCGAGATCGTGGGGCACCTGGCCCGCCGCGATGCGCTGGGCCAACCCCTCGGCGATCGAGGTCTTCCCGACGCCCGTCTCGCCCACGAAGATCGGGTTGTTCTTCCGCCGCCGTGCCAGGATGTGGAGGGTGCGCTCGAGCTCGGCCTGACGCCCCACCAGGGGATCGAGCTTTCCGCCCAGAGCCAGCTCGGTGAGGTTGGTGGCGAACGCCTCGAGGGGGTCGCCCATTCCCTCTTCGTCTCCGTCCATCTCGCTGCCCAGGCCCGAGCGCATGGGGTCGCCGTCCATCCCGTTCACGGCACCGTCGGACTGCTTGGAGATGCCGTGCGAGATGTAACGGAGCACGTCGAGGCGCGACGCACCCTGTGAGCGCAGCAGCTCGACGGCGTGCGAGTCGGGCTCCTGGAAGATCGCGGCGATCAGGTCGCCGATGTCGGCCTCTTCCTTCTCGGCGGCTTCCACGTGCTGGATCGTGTGCTGCACGACGCGATGGAAGGCGAGCGTCTGGCGCCCCTCCTGGGGCGTCCCATCCGTCTCGATCTCGATGTCCTCGGTGAAGAAGCGCTGGAGACCCTTCTTCAGCTCCGCGAGATCGACGCCGCAGTTGCGCAGGATCTCGCTCCCGCGAGCGTCGTGCACGACGGCGTAGAGCAGATGCTCGACCGTCACGTAGGCATGCCGGCGCGACATGGCCTCGCGCAGGGCCGTCTGGATCGTCAGTTGCAGCTCGCGTCCGATTCGGGCCACGGATTCCCTACTCCTCTTCCACTCCGGCGCGGAGCGGATAGCCAGCCTGCTCGGCCAGCTGGTGCACCGTCACCACCTTCGTCTCGGCCAGCTCGAGCACGTACACCCCGGCCACCCCGAGGCCGCTCCGATGGATCTCGAGCATCAGCTGCGTCGCCTCGGCCGGGCTCTTCTGGAACACGCTCTCGAGCACCTGCACCACGAACTCCATCGGGGTGTAGTCATCGTTGTAGAGGATCACCTTGAACTTGCGCGGCCGCTTGACGCGACGCTCGGTCTGGGTGACGAGATCCCCCTGGCGGTTCGGGTCGTTCCGGCGCGGGACGTCGGGTCCCGAACCCTCCGGGCCGGACCACGGCGACGAGGACGACGCGACCGATGCACGGCACACCCACGGCGTTTTGTGTGCGGCCGACGAACGGGCCCCCTCGCCGTGCGCGCCAGCCATGGCCCCCCTGCGTCTGCGACCGCCCGTCCTCGCCCCTCAAGAATAGGAGAACGTCCCCCCCCCGCAAGAATCGCTCACATGGCCGAGCTCGCGTTCCTGGACGGTGTGTCGAAGGTGCCCCGCGACGCCTGGAACGCCCTGGTCGGCGACGAATCGCCCTTTCTCGAATGGGAATGGCTCGCCTCGCTCGAAGAGGCGGGCTGCGTGGGCGGCGAAACCGGCTGGATGCCGCGGCCGCTGGTGGTTCGCGAGGGAGAGCGGCTCCTCGCCGCCGTCCCCGTCTACGTGAAGGGTCACAGCGAAGGCGAGTTCGTGTTCGACTGGTCCTGGGCCGATGCCGCCTACCGGGCCGGGATCGAGTACTACCCGAAGCTCCTGGTGGGTGTCCCGTTCACTCCCGTGACGGGAGCGCGCTTCCTGGTGCACCCCGATCTCGATCGCGATGCGCGGATCGCCCGGCTCGGCGCCGAGCTCGCCGGCGTGTGCTAGGCGAGCGGCTT
>CAYYUT010000544.1:0-2708 GCA_964474935.1 uncultured Spirochaetales bacterium | reverse complement strand
CGGACTGCATCACCGAGTACTTGTCCGAGAGGTCGCGAAGGGGGATGAAGAAGCGCCGCAGGTAGTCGATGAAGACGTAGAAGGTGCCCACCGTCGCGATCCCGACCCCGTAGCCGAGGATGATCGCCATCGTCAGGTTCTGGGTGATCTCGACCGCCGAGAAGAGCCCGGCATCCCAACGGTTCGAACGCTGGTTGGCGTTCCGGTGCAGGCGGTTCTGCTCCTCGAAATCGCGCAGGTTGCGTTCTTCGCGGGTGAAGAGCTGCACCACCTTCATCCCGGTGATGGTCTCCTGGACGGTGGCGTTGATGCGCGCGATCCGGAGCCGGGTCTCGCGGAAGGCATCGCGCACCCGCAGTCGGAAGACGATGGCCACGACGACCAGGATCGGGACGACCAGGAAGGTCATCGCTGCGAGCTTCCAGTCGATCAGGAACAGGATCGTGGCGAAGCCGGCCATCTTCGCGACGTCCGTGACGAGCGCCACGATGCCGGACGAGAACATCTCGGCCAGGTTCTCGACGTCGTTGCTCGCGCGGGTGACGAGGCGGCCCACCGGATAACGATCGAAGAACCCGAGATGGAGCCGCTGGATGTGATCGAAGACGTCTCGACGCAGATCCCGCATCGCGAGGTGCCCGGTCCAGGCCATCACGTACAGGTTCAGGAACTGGAGCAGCGCGAGACAGACGGTCGCCGCGAAGTAGAGGCCGGCGAGCCAGACGAGCGGGTCCAACCCGTCCGGCGCCTCGAGCAGGGCCGCGAGCCAGGCCGGGCCGGCACCCTCCCCGTCCGCCGGGGCGGAGCCGAAGCCCCGGTCGAGCCCCTGCTTGATGATCCAGGCCGGGGCGAGCTCGAGCGCGAAGAGCGGCGGAACGAGCGCGAGGGTCGTGAGCACCAGGGGCCAGTAGGGCCGCACATAGGGCCACAGCCGGGCGATGAGCCGGGCATCGTAGACCTTGCCGAGGGCCTCCTCCTCGTGGAACGAGTCCGCATTCATGCGACCGCGTCCTCGAGCTCTTCCTCGAGCGCCTGCTGTCGGGCGAGCCGTGCATAGAATCCGCCTTGGAGCAGGAGCTCCTTGTGGCTGCCCGACTCGCTCATGCGGCCGTCTTCGAGCACGACGATGCGGTCGCAATCGCGCACGCTGTGGACGCGGTGCGAGACGATGATCACGGTGCGGCCCCCGAAGACCTCGCGGAGCTTGCGCTGGATCGCCTCCTCGGTCGACGCGTCGACGGCCGAGAGCGTGTCGTCCAGGATCAGGATGCTCGGCTCGAGCGCGAGCGCGCGCGCCAGCGCGGTGCGCTGCCGCTGGCCGCCCGAGAGCATGATCCCGCGCTCCCCGACCAGGGTGGCAAGACCGTGCGGCAGCTCGGCCAGATCGCGCGTGAGCTGGGCCCGCTCGGCGGCCTCGGCGACCCGGGCCGAATCGGTCTCGGGCAGGCCGTAGGCGATGTTCTCGGCGAGCGACATGCTGAAGAGGAAGGAGTCCTGGGGCACGCTGGCGATGTGGCGACGCAGAGTCAGCAGCGGGATGCGGTTGACGTCCACGCCGTCGATGAACACCTGGCCGTCGGGCACCTCGAACAGGCGCGGTACCAGCGCCGCGAGGGTCGACTTGCCCGCGCCGACCGGGCCCACCACCCCCAGGGTGCTTCCGGCCGGGACGTGCAGGTGGATGTCGTGGAGCGCGGGCTCGTCGGTGCCGGGGTACTGGAAGCGGAGCCCACGGAACTCGATCTCGCCGCGCAGCGTGTCGACGGGCTCGACGTCGGCCCGATCGGCGATCGACGGCTCGGTGGCGAGGACCTCGTCGATGCGACCCATGGCCGCCGAGCCCCGCTGCAGCAGCGACACCACCCAGCCCATGATGAATGTGGGGAAGGTGAGCTGGTAGATCAGGATCGCGAAGGCGATCAGGGTGCCGTCGGTCATCTGGCCCGCCAGGATCTGGCGTCCGCCGAAGTAGAACACCATGAGCATGCCGAGCGAGGGCAGCAGGCCGGTGATCGCGGGCATCAGGCCGTTCACGCGGGCGAGCCGCAGGTGGCGCTCGAGCAGCGCCTCGTTGGCCACCCGGAAGCGGTCGCGGGTGACGCCTTCCATCGCATAGGCCTTCACGACCGAGATGCCCGAGATCACCTCCTGGAGCTGGTTCGACATGTCGCCGAGCCCCTCCTGGACGGCGATGCTCCAACGGTGGATGCCGCGTCCGAAGCCGCGTGCCACGATGATGAAGAGCGGGTACGGGATCATCACCAGGAGCGCGAGCCGCCAGTTCATCTGGAGCATCAGCCCGAACGAGAAGATCAGGAGGAGCGGGGTCTGGAGCGTGGAGAGCAGCCCCGGCCCGAGCATCAGGCGGACCGAGTTGAGATCGTTCACGCAGCGGCTCATCAGATCGCCGGTGCGGGACCGGAAGAAGAACGACTGGGGCAATCGTTGGAGATGGGCGTACAGGTCGTTCCGGATCTCGTACTCGACGTGGCGGGCCGCGTTGAAGACCAGCACCCGCGAGAAGTAACGGAGGATGCCCCCCAGGACGGCCACCCCCGCCAGGATCGCGGCCAACCGGAGCACCGGCTCCGGGGACGCGCCCGCCTCGAGCACCGGCTTGCTCGCCTCGATGGTGCGGCCGACGAGCACCGGGACGGCAAGGAAGGTCGCGACGTAGCCGAGCGACAAAATGGCCCAGACCGTGTAGT
>CAYYUT010000543.1:0-2717 GCA_964474935.1 uncultured Spirochaetales bacterium | reverse complement strand
TTCGTCGGCTCGTCCTTCTTCTTCGCCTCGGGTCGCGACTGGTTGCGTTTCGGCCAGCTCCATCTCCAGGACGGCGTCTGGCAGGGTGAGCGGCTGCTGCCCGAAGGCTGGAGCCGATACGTGAGCACGCCCACGCCCGAGGCGCCCGAGGGCCAGTACGGCGCGGGGTGGTGGCTGAACGCGGGCGATCCCGAGGACCCGAGCCTGCGCACCTGGCCGAGCATCCCCCGCGATGCCTACGCCGCCCGGGGCAAGAGCGGACAGTACGTGGTGGTCGTGCCCTCGGCGGAGCTCGTGGTGGTGCGTCTCGGGCTCAGCCAGAGCGAGGGCGACGCCCTCGACGGCATCGAGGCCCTGCTGCGGACGTCCCTCGAGACCCTCGCGCCGGCGACGCTCGGCGGGTCTCGCTGATTCTCTCCCTCCCGGGAGTCTCGTCGTCGAGCACGTCCGGGAACGCTCCGGACCTCCCTGGCAGAAATAGCGGACGATGCGCGTGAGCCGATTCGCGGACGAGTCGATCACGAGGGTGCGGCGCCCGTCCCCACGCGCGGTCGCGGCTGTGGCTCGCCCGGCGGTCGGCCTGGCGCTCGGGGTGGGCTGGCGGCGATTGATCCGGCGGCGGCGCCTGTCTACGTTGGAAGTGTGGCCCGCGGTGGCAGCCGCGCCGGCCCGAGTTGATCGGCCGCCCGGCGAGGCGCGGCCGACGCGGACCCGGGGACTGCCGCTGCGATACCCGACACGCTCATGGCCAGCTACGGTATGACCGTCCATGCCCTGGGGGCCATGGCGGCGCTCATGCTCGTGCAGCTCGCGGTGCTCGATCTGACCGCCGTGCGTAGCGGCAAGGTCCCCGGCGCGGACGTGCCGGCGAACCACGAAGACTTCCTGTTCCGCGCCAGCCGGGCGCTCGGGAACACCAACGAGAGCATCGCCGTGTTCGTGCTCCTCGTGCTCTACGGCGTTCTCTCCGGCGCCGCGCCGGGGGCCCTCGGCGCAGCGGCCTGGTGCTACGTCGCCGCCCGTGTGGGGCACAGCCTGTGCTACTGGCTGAGGCTCGCGATCCCCCGCTCGATCTGTTTCGCCGCGGCCATGCTGTCGCTCGTGGCCCTGCTCGTCATTGCTCTCGTCACCTGAGACGCACCGTCATTCTTCCGGATCCCGGGCGGGATCCGCCGCATCGACCCGCGGGTCGAGGTCGTGTTCGGCCCACGGGCCCGACGAATTTCGCCTGCGGTAGCGCCCGGGCGATTCGCCGGTCTCGCGCCGGAACGCACCGGTGAAGTGGCTCTGGGAGCTGAAGCCGCACGAGTAGGCGAGCTGAGCAATGTCGCGGTCGGTGTCGACCCGGAGCATCGAGGCCCGCTCGATCCGGCGGCGCCGCAGGAACGCCCCTGGCGAGATGCCGACCGCGGCCTTGAAGCAGCGCGAGAAATGGAAGGGGCTGAGCCCCACCACTCCTGCGATCTCGGCAATCGGGAGGTCGCGCCCGAGATTGGCCTCGATGAACTGGGTCACGCTCTGGAGGCGCTGGGGACTCAGGCTCGTACGGACGCCGGATGGGCGCGGTGAAGCGGACCGATTCCGCAGGACCGCGAACACCTCGGCCAACGCCAGCGTCGTGAGCGACTCGGCGACTGGCTCACCGGCTTCGAAGCCGTTCCGGCCGAACTCCCGCACCAGCCGCGCGACCGAGAGGGTCCCCGGCGAGCAATGGCGAAACACATCGCGTGGGCGCAGGCCGTTCACCTCGCACCGTCGCAGCTCCCGCTGCCAGCGACTCGAGCCGATTCCGATCCCGGCGATCTCCGTTCCCTCGGTCCACCGCACGGCCAGCGTCCTCCCCGGAGGGTGGTAGAACAGGTCCCCGTGAAGGACGCGCACGGCGCGTCGCGGCTCGCGATCGAGGCGGACATCGACCCGCCCCACGTCGAGCGCGATGGCGATCGAAGGCGCCGGGGTGACGAAGCAGACTTCGTGGGGGCCGGCGGAGAACAGCGACAGGGAGAGCGAGCCCGATCGGAACTGCCTAGGCTCGGGATAGCCGCCGGAGAGAACCGTGGGCGGGTCAGACGAGATTCGCGAAGGCTAGGCCACATGGACGCTCCGAGCAGCAACCGCATCACCGACGGACAGGCCTCGGACCCCGCCGTGTACGAGACCTTCGACCACGACGGGGCCGGTCGGCGTACGGCTCGGACGATCGCAGGTGGAGGCGGCACGACGCAGGACGCCTACGATGCCGCAGGCGCCTCACCGACTTCACGCGGAGCAGTGATGGCGACAGCCTGGCCCTCGACTACGACGCCACTGGGACCCGCGCCCGGCGCCAGCAGGCCGGCACCGTCGACCGATTCTTCCAGGAGCACGTCGAGTTCCGGGGCGGTGAGATCCTGCGGCTCGTCCACAGCGGTGGCGTGGATCACGTTCTGGCCGAGATCGGTGCGCTCGCCCAGACGCGAGCACTCTACCGCGACGGCCGCAGCAACGTCACGGGCACCACGATCGACGAACAGCTCGAGGCGGGCTCGATTCGGCGCTACGGGGCGTTCGGAGAGATCAGAAGCGGTGCGAGCGCCGTCGAGCGGGCCTTCACGGGCTGGCCGACGGAGGGCGCGAGTGGCCTGGTCCACACGCGTGCCCGCCATTCAGATCCGGCTGACCCGACCCCTTCTTTCCCACCGCCCTACGTGACAGTTCTTCGGGTTTGAACTCCTACG
>CAYYUT010000542.1:0-2729 GCA_964474935.1 uncultured Spirochaetales bacterium | reverse complement strand
AGACTTCCGCGACGTCCTCGGCCGCTCCTGGACGCTCGCCACGCTCCAGCTCGACATGTGGATGCCGACCAACTTCGGATTGCGCTACATCGGGGCCGACGGTCAGGAGCATCAGCCGGCGATGATGCACCGGGCCATCCTCGGGTCGCTCGAGCGCTTCATCGCGATCTACCTGGAGCACACGGGCGGCGATTTCCCTCTCTGGCTCGCCCCGGTGCAGGCCGTGGTGCTCCCGATCGCCGAGCGCCACGTGGAGTATGCCGACAAGGTCGGGAGCGCCCTGCGCGGGGGTGGGGTGCGGGCCGAGGTCGACCGGCGCGGAGAGACGCTCAATGCGAAGATCCGCGAGGCCGAGATGCAGAAGGTGCCCATCATGTTGGTGGTGGGCGACCAGGAGGTGACGAACGGAACCGTCACTCCGCGCCGCCGGGGCTCCGGAGGCCGACCCGAGCCGATCGAGATCGACTCGTTCGTCGCCTCGGTGGCCGACGACATCCGAAGCCGGCGCGTCTAGGATCGTTCCGAGGAGGTAACGGGCATCGCAGCACCCAAACGTGGAGACAACACTCGCGTCAACGAGCGCATTCGCGCCCGTGAGATCCGGGTGATCGGAGCGGAAGGTGAGCAGCTCGGCGTGATGGCGCCGGAAGAGGCTCGCCGTCAGGCGGAAGAGCTCGGGCTCGAGCTCGTGGAGGTCGCGCCGAACTCGAAGCCGCCGGTCTGCCGGATCATGGACTACGGCCGGTACAAGTACGAGCAGAAGAAGAAGTCGGGAAAGAGCAAGGGCCATGCAGCGACCCTGAAAGAGGTGAAGCTCCGCCCGCGCACCGACGACCACGATCTCGGCTTCAAGCTCCGCAACGCGCGGCGGTTCCTGATGGACGGGGACAAGGTGAAGATCACCTTGATGTTCCGAGGACGCGAGATGGTCCACCGACACCTCGGCTACGAGCAGCTCGACCGGGTGAAGGAGATGCTCGGCAATCTCGCCTCGGTGGAGAATCCGCCGCGGATGGAGGGCCGGTTCCTCTCGATGATCCTGGTGCCGAACCGCGAGGGGATCGCCGAGGCGAAGAAGGCCGAGGAAGAGGCTGCGAAGTCCGAGGGCGACGAGGCCACTGCGTCCGAGGCGCCGAGCGAGAAGGCGGGCGCCGGGGCCGAGGCAGGAGGTTAGACATGCCGAAGATGAAGACCCATCGGGGCGCGGCCAAGCGCTTCAAGAAGACGGGCACGGGGAAGGTGGCGCGCAGCCAGAAGGGCAAGCGTCACATCCTCACCAAGAAGAGTGCAGACCGGAAGCGGCGCCTGCGCAAGCAGGCCCTGGTTTCGGAGACCGACGAGAAGCGGGTGATCCAGCTTCTCGGGGGCCGCTAGCCGGGGCGGACGCCGCACGGCTCCAGGAAGGACATCGAGATGGCTCGAGTGAAGCGCGGGGTGATGGCCCAGAAGCGTCGGCGGCGGATCTTCAAGGCCGCCAAGGGCTACCAGGGCACACGCCGGAATCTGAGCTAGACGGCGCGCGAGGCGGTGGAGAAGGGCTGGAAGTACGCCTACCGCGACCGCAAGCAGCGCAAGCGCGAGTTCCGGCGACTCTGGATCGTGCGCATCAACGCCGCCGCGCGCGAGCACGGGCTGTCGTATAGCCGGTTCATCCGTGGTCTGTCCGAGGCCCAGGTGGAGCTCGATCGCAAGGAGCTCGCCGAGCTCGCGGTCCGCGATCCGGCCGGCTTCGCGAAGCTGGCCGAGGTGGCGAAGCAGCACGCGGCCTGAGCGTGGATCCGAGCGCCCTCGTCGAAACGGCCGAGCAGGCGATCCGCGCTGCCGCCGACGAGAACGCCCTGCAGCAGGTGCGCGCGCGTTGGCTGGGTCGCAAGGGGGAGCTCTCGCTCCTGCTGCGCGGTCTCGGCGAGCTTGCGCCCGACGAGCGCGCGGCGCGGGGCGCCGGTCTCAACCGTGCCAAGCAGCAGATCGAGGCGCGCCTCGCGGAGCGCCAGGCCGAGCTCGCGGCGGCCCGCAGCGCCACACGACTCGCCACCGAGCGGCTCGACGTCACGCTCCCGGCCCGGGGCGCGCGCCTCGGTCACCTGCATCCCCTGACCCTGGTCGAGAACGAGCTCGTCGAGATCTTCGCGGGCTACGGATTCGAATGGGTCGACGGGCGCGAGGTGGAGAGCGAGCACTACAACTTCGAGGCGTTGAACATCCCGGGCGACCATCCGGCGCGCGACATGCAGGACACCTTCTACGTGTCGGAGGGCGTCGTGTTGCGCACCCACACCTCGCCCGTCCAGATCCGCGCCATGGAGGGCCGCAAGCCGCCGCTCCGCCTGATCACGACGGGGCGTGTCTACCGGCACGATGCGAGCACGCGACACAGCCCGATGTTCCACCAGATCGAGGCCTTCCAGGTGGACGACCGGGTGACCTTCGCCGACCTGAAGGGGCTGCTCTTCGCGGTGGCCCGGCGCCTGTTCGGCGACGACGTCGAGATCCGCTTCCGACGGAGCTTCTTTCCCTTCACCGAGCCCTCCGGCGAGCTCGACATCCGGGGAGAGCGCGGCTGGCTCGAGATTCTGGGCTGCGGAATGATCCACCCGAACGTCCTGCGGGCCGTCGGGTACGACCCGGAGCGGGTGCAGGGCTTCGCGCTCGGGGCCGGTCTCGACCGGATCGCTATGCTCAAGTACGGCATCGATGCGATCCGAGTCCTCTTCGAGAACGACCAGCGG
>CAYYUT010000541.1:0-2730 GCA_964474935.1 uncultured Spirochaetales bacterium | reverse complement strand
GGGTCGGTGGGGCCGCTCTGGGGCACGACGAGTCATCTAAGTGACGCGACCGGATGGTAGATGTCTTCATCAGCTGGTCCGGCAGCTGAAGTGAACTCATCGCTTCGGCTCTGAAGGACCTGCTTGAGCTCTTCTTTGACGGCGTTCACCCGTGGGTCTCGGCGCATAACATCGAGGCGGGAGCCGACTGGCTCACAGAGCTCAACCAACGGCTGGACCAGAGTTCGTTCGGAATCATCTGTCTCACGCCGGAGAATCTGGAGTCGCCTTGGCTGCTGTACGAGGCGGGCGCCATCTCGAAGGGCGTCGAAGACACGCGCGTCGTCCCGTACTTGTACGGACTGGAGCCGGCGGATGTGGCCATGCCACTCGCACGTTTTCAGGGCGTCAAGGCTGACATGGCGGGCACCAAGAAGCTGCTGAGTTCGGTGAATACGTCCCGAAGCAAGCCACGAGACGAACCTAGGTTCGAGGCGTTATTCAAAATCCATTGGCCACGATTCAAAGAAGAACTCGGCAAGGTTCCCGATTCTGGCACTCGCCCTCCGGAGCGCTCTGAGAGAGAGATTTTGGAAGAAATATTAAATAGCGTTAGGTCGCAGCCCAGTGGCGCCGATTTCTCTGGTTTGATTGCTAAAATGATTGTAGAAAGAGCGAGAGATACGGGAAAAACGATAAACAAGCTAACATATCCGGGCTCTGTGGGCGGAGTGCTTGAGGCTGAAGCCCTAATCGCCCAAATGGCGGCGGATAGCGACTACCTGAGAGGTAGTTCAGATAGTGAGCTTAGTAATTACTTAGAAAGATTAGGGGACCAAGCTCTGGCTAATCCTACGGAGGAGGAGTCAGGGGCTATAAAAGAGGCAGCGCGAATGGTTATGAACGAGATGCGTCGACGTAACGTGAATCGAGGGTGAGCATAAGCAGCCCGTCATCCCGACCAGTGGGGTGATGTTTCGCTGAGTCCTTCTCTGAGCCTCCCGTAGCAGCACAGCAGGGCAGACAGGACTACTCGCCGCCGAAGATGCGGACCACCGTCTCCCCCATCGCTCGCGCCGCCCGCTCGCCGCTCTCGAGCTCGCGCTCGAGCCGAAGCGTCCGGTCCTGCTCGTCGCGCAGCGTCTCGCGTAACGACTCGACGCTCCCCTCGGCCTTCGCGGCTCGCTCCAAGGTGCTGTTGTGTTCGACGGCAAGCGCGTCTCGCTGCTGCGCCGTTACGGCCGCGACTGCGTCGACGGCGTGCAGCCTCCACCCCATCGCGCAGATGCCGACGACGGCAATGGCGACGACGGAGTAGACGACCTTCCGGTCGGCCTTCGCGGTCGGTACCTCGGCGCTCCACTCCTCGAGCATGAGCTGGATGCGCTCCTGCGACCGTGCGAGCGCCATCAGCGTCGCGCGACGTTCCTGCCGCTCCTCGTGAAGCGCGGACTCCGCGATGTCCGTCCGTGACGCGCGCGAACGAAGGTCGGTCAACTCCTCCACTGGGACCTCGACGACCGAGACGATGGCTGTCGAGGTCTTCCCCTCCCCTACTCCGGCCGTGTCGTCGACCTCGGGTTGGGAACGTTGGCTGGCAACGTCCGACTCGCGGTCGTCCGTCGCGGGCCTGTTCACGGCCTCCGGGTACTCCTGCAGGAGCGCGTCCCGCGGGATTGCCGTGACCTTCCGTCCGTCCCGTTCGACCTCGATTGTCGGGAGCGTGCCCCGCTTGACCCTGGCGCGCAGGGCCTGGACCGATTTCCCGACGAGGCGCGCGGCCTCGGCCAGGGTGACGGCTTCCTCGGCGTCGCGCGCGGGGTTGCCATCGTTGCTGCCAACGCTGCCAACGTCGCCGCCGGTCGCGTTCGCGGTGTCGCCTGAGCGGCGTTCCTTCCTGAGGTCGATGCGAGTCACGGTCGGACCATCGGCAGCGGGGGCCGGCGCTTGCCCCCGAGCCGTTGGAAACGTTGCCGGGCAACGCTGGCAACGGGCGCGATGGCTCCGGCGACGAGGGCCCGCGAGCCTCGAGCCAGGCGTGAGGGTTCGGGCGCCCCCCGAGGACGGGCCCGGGAGTGGGGGTTGCGAACGTTGGCAGCCCGTTGGGAACCCCGCTCTCGCTCCGCAGGTTCGGCCAAGGCCGGGTCTGCGGTCACGAATCGAGCGAGAGGGCCTCGGCGGGAACGGCGGCTCCCGCCGGTCGAGCCCAGAGGCCGGGGCCAAGGGCCTGGCTAGCGCGATGGCAACGTGGCGGACAACGCGCACGTCCGACACATACGAAACCTGCGCAACAGAGCGCACGTCGCGTCACAACCGTGAGGGCGTTACCCACGGAGAGGTGGCAACGTTGCCAGGCGCCGACTCCTGTGGGGGACTCGCGTCGGGCGGCTCGGAGCGCGCTAGCGATTCGCCGCCGGGCCGAGAGCTGCAGAGGCGACGTGGGGGGGTGCCAACGTCCCGCGGTTCGACGGACAACGTTGCCTACGGATGCCTCGTGGTCAGCTCGGCCCGTCGGTCTCCTCGAGCTCGTCGTCCATCTCGTCGGCGATGGCCCGGAGCTGAAGGGCGAGCGCTCTCCGACCCTCCGGCGAGAAGGAGTCGAAGGCCGCCCAGGAGTTCGAATTGACGTCGTCCATCGCAGCGACCGCCGCCGAGCCGTGGACCTGGCCGGTGGGGGGCGCGGCCGCTCCCGGAGCACCGCCGGGCCCCGTTGTCACCGCTGGCAACCGTTGCCTAGCACGCTGCTCGTGG
>CAYYUT010000540.1:0-2743 GCA_964474935.1 uncultured Spirochaetales bacterium | reverse complement strand
CGCTGAGGGGCCGGGCCTGCGGCCGGTCGGCGACGGCGGGCTCGCCCGAACGATTCTTGCTGGTGGCGGTCGGGGGGCCGATGCCGGCCTGCTGGCAGGCCCGCGCCAGGGCCAGCGCCGCGGGATGCGACGGGCAGCGAAGACCGATCGCGCCATCGGCGCGCGCGACACCGGGTGCCCAGCGGCCGGGCGAGGCGGGGACCACGAGCGTGACGGGGCCGGGCCAGAGCCCCTCGAGGAAGCGCGCGGCCGCGTCGGGAAGCGCGATCCCGTAGGCCCGGGCCGCCGCCACCCCCGCGACCAGGATCGAGAGCGGTCGATCGGCGTCGCGTCCCTTCCAGGCCCGTAGCGCGGCCACCGCCTGCGACGATTCCGCGTCGGCGCCCAGGCCCCAGACGGTCTCGGTCGGGTAGGCCAGGAGCCCGCCCGCCCCGAGATGGGCCACCGCGGGCTCGAGCGCGAGCTCCTCCGCATCCGCCGATCGGACCGACCCGGCGAGCCCGTGCGACTCGGCCGATCGCTCCGGCTCGGCGTCCGGGAAGGCCGGCGAGCCCGACACGAACGGCTCGGGCTGGCCCGGCCGGGGAGCGCGGCGGCTCGGATCGCTCGGGTCGGGGTCGCGTCCCATGACGTCTCCTCGCAGACTCGGGTCCTGTCCCACGAATTCGCGCTGCATTCGGACACGCCGACGGGCCGCGGGCAGCGTTCCGCCCCCAGCGGCGTCGCGATGACGTGCCTCGGTCGCGCGCCGTGCCGGCGACCCGCAGCCGGGCCCTCGGTGCGTCCGGAGTCGTGCGAACACGCGTCCCACCGGGACGCTCGAATCCCCGGGGCGGGAGACTAGTCGCGGAGTGCGCGTGCCGCGATGTCGCGGCGGAGCTGGCGACCCTCGAACGAGATCTGGTCGGCCGCGCGGTAGGCGCGCTCGCGCGCCTCGGCCACCGAAGCGCCGCGCGCGGTGACCCCGCGCACCCGGCCACCCGCGGTCACGAAGCGATCCCCCTCGCGCCGGGTTCCGGCGTGGAAGACCACCACCGCCTCCTCGCGAGCGGCCGCATCGAGCCCGCCGATCGGGAGCCCCTTCGGATAGGCGCGCGGGTAGCCGCCCGACGCGAGCACCACGCAGACCGCGGCATCCTCCCAGGCGAGCCCGGCCCCTGCGTCGAGATCGCCCGCCGCGGCCTGGGCCAGCAGCGGCAGGAGATCGCTCGAGAGTCGCACCATCAGGGGCTGGGTCTCGGGATCGCCGAAGCGCGCGTTGAACTCGATCACCCGGGGCGCGCCGTCGCTGCCGATCATGAGACCGGCGTACAGGACGCCGGTGTAGGGAACACCATCCTCTGCCATCCCGCGGATCGTGGGCTCGATGACCTCGCGACGGATCCGGGCTTCGACCTCGGGCGTCACCACCGGCGTCGGCGAGTAGGCCCCCATGCCCCCGGTGTTCTCGCCGCGGTCGCCGTCGAGGGCGCGTTTGTGATCCTGGGCGGCCGCCAGACAGACGCTGCGTGCCCCGTCGGTGATCGCGTAGTACGAGGCCTCGTCGCCGACGAGCCGCTCCTCGATCACGACGCGTCCGCCGGCGTCGCCGAAACGGCGCGAGCGCATGATCTCGTCCACCGCGGCGCGGGCCTGGGTGCCGTCGTCGCACACCGCCACGCCCTTCCCCGCCGCGAGCCCGTCGGCCTTCACCACGCAGGGCCCGGGATGCGCCTCGAGGTGGGCCGACGCCCGGTCGGGGTCGTCGAACACCTCGGCCCGGGCCGTCGGGATCCCGTGACGCAGACAGAAGGCCTTCGCGAAGGCCTTGCTGCTCTCGAGGCGGGCGGCAGAGGCGCCCGGACCGAACACCGGGACGCCAGCCTTCCGCAGCCGGTCGGCGAGCCCCGCGGCCAACGGATCCTCGGGGCCGACCACCACAAGATCGATGCGCTCGCGCCGCGCCAGCGCGCCGATGCCTTCGAGATCCCCGGCGGCGAGATCCGGCACGCAGGTGGCCAGCGGGGCCATGGCGTCGCTGCCCGGCGCCGCCCAGAGACCACGGAGCGCCGGACTCTGCGCGAGCTTCCAGACGAGGGCGTGCTCGCGCCCACCCGAGCCCACCACGAGCACCCTCACCGGCCGGGCGTCCCCGGCCCGCGCGCCCGATCGTGCGCTCGCGGCCGCATGCTAATGGCGGAAGTGGCGCGCGCCGGTCAGGACCATCGCGATCCCGAGCCGGTCGGCCGCCTCGATCACGGCCTCGTCGCGGGTCGAGCCGCCCGGCTGGATCACGGCGGTGGCGCCGGCCTGCACGGCCGTCTCGAGCCCGTCCGGGAACGGGAAGAAGGCGTCGCTCGCAAGCACCGAGCCGGCGAGGTCGTTGCCCACCCGGGCCGCCTTCTCGCGCGCGGCGTGGACGGCGTCCACCCGCGAGGTGGCTCCACCGCCGATCGCGAGGGTCCGGTCGGGCCCGGCGAACACCACGGCGTTGCTCTTCGCGTGCTTCACCACCTTCCATCCGAAGGCCATCGCCCGCAGCTCGTCCTCGCTGGGCTTGCGCTGCGTCGCGACCGGACAGGTGCGCGGGTCTTCGATCGTCGCGTCCGGCTGCTGCACCAGCACGCCACCGAAGACGCGTCGCCAGTCGAACTCGCTCCGGTCGAGCCGCTCGAAGCGCCCCCGGACCAGTCGCCGGTACTTCTACTTGCGAAGCAGCGCGAGCGCCTCGGAGCTGAAATCGGGCGCGACGAGCGCCTCGGTG
>CAYYUT010000539.1:0-2745 GCA_964474935.1 uncultured Spirochaetales bacterium | reverse complement strand
GTCGGCGAAGTCGGTGTCGGTCATGATCGTCGCCGGGTTCGAGTTGGCGAGGATCACCCGGTACCCCTCCTCGCGCAGGGCGCGGCAGGCTTGAACGCCGGAGTAGTCGAACTCGCAGGCCTGACCGATGACGATCGGGCCGGAGCCGATGACCAGGATGGTGTCGATGTCGGTACGTTTCGGCAGCGTCAGTCTCCTGCGGCGATCGTGGCGCCCGAGCAGGCCTCGCCGGCGATGTGCCGATCGACCATCTCACGGAAGCGTGCGAAGAAGAAGCACGCATCGTGGGGCCCGGGAGAGGCCTCGGGGTGGTACTGGACCGAGAAGATGGGACGCTCGGCGTGCGCCAGCCCCTCGACGGTCCCGTCGTTCAGGTTCACGTGGGTCACCTCGACCGGCTCGCCGGCCTCGCGAAGCGATTCGGCATCCACGGCGTAGCCATGGTTCTCGGCGCAGATCGACACCTTCCGGGTGACGACGTCCTGGCCCGGCTGATTGCCGCCGTGGTGGCCGAACTTGAGCTTGCGGGTCCGGCCGCCGAGCGCCAGCCCGAGGATCTGGTGCCCGAGACAGATACCGAACAGCGGCTTGTGCTCCGCGAGCTCGCGCACCGTCTCCGGCAGGCCGGCCACCCCGGTCGGGTCGCCCGGGCCGTTGGACAGGAAGACCGCGTCGGGACCGAGGGCCAGCGCCTCCTCGGCGGGAGTCGAGGCCGGCACCACGGTGACGTCGAAACCCTGCTCGACCAGATGCCGGAGGATGTTGCGCTTGACGCCCAGGTCGTAGACCACGAGCCGGCGCGGGGGCCCGGGACGCGCGGTGCGCGGGAGCTGACCCGACACCCCGGGCCAGAGTGGCTCGCTCCATGCGTACGACTCGCGGCAGGACACCTCGGCCACCATGTCCCTCCCGTCCAGGCCGGGCCATTCACGCGCCTGTCTCACGAGGGCATCGGGGTCCTGGGCTTCGGGGTCGGTCGAGAGCACGCCGTTCTGGAAGCCCTGGTCGCGGATGCGTCGCACCAGGGCCCGGGTGTCGATTCCGGCGATGCCGGGGACTCCGTGCCGCTCGAGGAAGGGAGCGAGCGATTCCCGCGCGCGCCAGTTGCTCGGAACCTCGAACCACTCCTTGACCACGAACCCCGAGAGGAAGGGCCGCAGCGCCTCGTCGTCCTCGGGATTGGTGCCGACGTTCCCGATCTGGGTGTAGGTCATCGTCACGAGCTGTCCGGCGTAGGACGGGTCGGTCAGGATCTCCTGGTAGCCCGTCATGCTGGTGTTGAAGCACACCTCACCGGCCGCCACACGCGACGCCCCGAAGGCCGTTCCGCGGAACACCGTGCCATCGGCGAGCGCCAGCAGCGCGGGACGCAGGCCGGCTCGCTGGAGGGGGGTGGCAGCGGTCATGGCGTGAGCACTCCTCGATCGACGTGGTACGCGAGCTCGCCCCCGACGAAGGTCGCCACGGGACGGCCGCGCAGGGTGGCGCCCGACCAGGGCGAGTTGCGGCTCTTCGAATGCCCTTTCACCGGGTCGTAGACCCACTCGCGCTCCGGATCGAGCACGGCCAGATCGGCGACCGATCCGGCCGCCAGGCTCCCGCCGGGTCGCCCGAGGATCCGCGCGGGATCGGTCGAGAGCCGGCGGACGAGATCGAGTGGGGTCAGGTCCCCGTCCCGGACCAGCTCGAGGCAGACCGCGAAGGCCGTCTCGAGCCCGATCACCCCCGGCGGCGCCTCGACGAAGTCGGCCTCCTTCTCGTGGAGCGCGTGGGGTGCGTGGTCGGTGGCGATGGCGTCGATCGTCCCGTCGGCGAGTCCCCGACGACAGGCTTCGCGATCGGCGTCGGAGCGCAGCGGCGGGGCCATCTTCGCGTTGGTGTCGTAGCCGAGCGTCGCTTCGTCGGTGAGCGCGATGTGATGCGGGGTCACCTCGGCCGTGGCGTGCACCCCGCGTTCGCGTGCACGGCGGATCAGCTCCACCGCACCGGTCGTCGAGACGTGTGCCACGTGCAGGTGGGCGCCCGTCAGCTCGGCGAGCTGGATGTCGCGCGCGACGTGGATGGTCTCCGCCACCGCCGGATTGCCGGGCAGTCCGAGGCGCGTCGACACCGGGCCTTCGTTCACGACTCCGTCACCCACGAGCGTCCGATCCTCGGCATGCGTGATCACGGGCACGCCCACCATCTTCGAGTATTCGAGCACGCGGCGGAAGACCCCGCTGTCCATGATGGTCCGGCCGTCGTCGCTGAAGGCCACGGCGCCCGCCCGCTTCAGGGCCGCCATCTCCGTCATGATTTCGCCTTCGAGGCCCCGCGTGGCCGCCGCCACGGGATAGACGCGTGCGGGCGAGTCGTGACGGGCCCGGTCCAGGATGAAGTCGGTGACGGCCGGATCGTCGTTCACGGGGTTCGTGTTGGCCATACAGGCCACCGCCGAGAACCCTCCTGCCACTGCGCACCGGCCGCCCGAGGCGATGTCCTCCTTGTATTCCTGACCCGGCTCGCGCAGGTGGGTGTGCAGATCCACGAAGCCCGGCGCGACCCACAGGCCGCGCGCGTCGATCCGCTCGGCGCCGTCGTCCGGGAGGCCCTGGCCCACCGCCACCACCGTGCCGTGCTCGATCCGGACGTCGGCCACTGCGTCGAGGTCGCAGGACGGATCTAGCACCCGTCCCCCCTGGATCAGCGTGATTCCCATCGTCCGCCCTGGTCCTCCCCCGTGGCCCGCGCCGCGTCGTGTCCCTT
>CAYYUT010000538.1:0-2760 GCA_964474935.1 uncultured Spirochaetales bacterium | reverse complement strand
GTCGAGGACCAGATCTGGCTGGTGAGCTTTCTCGACTTCGACCGGGGCTTCTTCGATCGGGACGAGGGCCGCGTCGTGCCTGCCCCGGACCCCTTCGGGCCCGCGAAAGTGCCAACCATGTCCCCGGAATGATCTGTAAACCATGTGCCCGGAATGAACCCGAGAAGTTCTGGCACGCCGGGAGGGATTCGAACCCCCGACCCCCAGGTTCGAAGCCTGGTGCTCTATCCAGCTGAGCTACCGGCGCGCGGAGGGACTCGTGACCCGGGCCAACGGAGACTTGGTACCCGAGGCGCCGGCTCGGTGCCACCGGCGGCCACGATCGCGTGGGGCGGGGCGTTCGTGCGGACGCGCCGCGCGACGTGGGGGGGCGAGGAGCCGTCCCCTTACCGGCGACGTGCTCTCGGGGGCGCCCCCGAAATCCGGCCGCATTCCTGGCACCGGGCGCTAGTCGACGGCGGCGGGCGACGGGGGGAGGCAGACGACCGAGAACCAGTAGTCGGCGAGCGTGCGCACGGTCTGGGTCAGCGCGTCGAGACCGATCGGCTTCACCAGGTACGAGTTGCAGTGGAGGTCGTAGGACGCCATCACGTCGCTCTCGGCCTCGGAGGTCGTGAGCACGACCACCGGGATCCGATGGAGCTCGGGATCGTGCTTGATCTCGTCGAGCACCTGGCGTCCGTCCTTGCGAGGCATGTTCAGGTCGAGGAGGACCAGGTCGGGGCGCGGCGCCGATTCGAACGGGGCCTCGCGACGTAGGAAGCTCATCGCCTCTTCGCCGTCGCGGGCCACGTGGAGCCGGCCCGAGACGCCCGCCCGATCGAGCGCGAGCTGCGTCAGCTCGACGTCCTGGGCGTTGTCCTCGACGAGCAGGATGTCGGCGAATCGGGTGCCGGCGTCGACCGTCATGCGTCACTCCGAGGCGTCGCGTCGTCGGTGGCGGGCAGCACGAACCAGAAGGTGCTCCCCTCGGCGGTGCCGTCGGCCGGGCCCTCGACCCAGATCCGCCCGCCGTGTCGCTCGACGATGCGTTTGCACAGTGCGAGTCCGATCCCGCTCCCCGGGTACTCGTCCTGTCTGTGCAGACGGCGGAACATACCGAAGATGCGCTCCCGGTGCTCCGCTGCGATCCCGATGCCATTGTCGTGCACCCCGATCCGCCACCCGTCCGCCTCGCGATCGGCGGTGATGCGGATCCGTGTCGGACGGCTCGCACGGTACTTGAGCGCGTTCCCGATCAGGTTCTGGAAGAGCTGGAGCAGCTGGTTGTAGTTGCCCCGGACCGTCGGAAGCACTTCGTACTCGATCTCGGCGTCCGCCTCGCGAACGTTCTCGTCGAGGAACACCGCGGCCCGCTGCGCGCATTCCGCGAGCGATACGGGCTCGAACTTCCGGTCCTCCTGCTCGACCCGGGCATAGACCAGGAGGTCGCCCACGAGCTGCTTCAGATGAAGGGCCGACTGCGTGACGACTTCGAGATAACGACGCACCTCGGGCTCGATCTGGTCGCCCGTGCGCTCCATCACGAGATCGCTGTAGCTCATGATCGTACGCAGCGGCTCCTGGAGGTCGTGCGACGCGGCGAAATGCATCTGTCGGAGCTCGTTCACCGTGGCTTCGAGCTTGTGCGC
Source organism: uncultured Spirochaetales bacterium (assembly GCA_964474935.1). Classification (GTDB taxonomy): domain Bacteria; phylum Myxococcota_A; class UBA9160; order UBA9160; family JAFDDA01; genus CAYYUT01. Next base: position 1,129 of record CAYYUT010000538.1, on the reverse strand, counting down.
GTGGTCCTCGAGCTCGCTCTGGGCTTCCCGACGCTGGCGGCGTTCGTGGAAGAGCTTGCGCGTGGCACGCAGCAGCCGGGTGAGCGCGCGCTGGAGATGGGCCGCGGCCTCCACCTCGTGTGGCTCCCACTCGGCCGCGCGGCCGCGTACCGTCTCGGTCCAGGTCTGGAACGACCTGCGGGGGCTCAGGCGCACCTCGGCCTCGTTGGGAAGCGCGGCGACCCGCTTCGGATCGCCGCCCCAGACGTGTGTTCGGACCTGCTCGGGCCGAAACCACATCACGACGTCTCGTCGGCTGGCCGAGAGCGAGACGGCCAGCAGGCCGCTCGCGTGCCCCTCGGCGCCTGCGCCGAGCGGAGTGAGCGCGCCCAGCTGGTCCGTGTGGAGGACGTCTTCGCTCCGCTCGTTCGCGAACCAGCCGAGGAGGGCCGTCATCGCGTCGTCGTCGGGCGTCTCGCCGAGCGTTCGCACCGCGCCGCCCACCGACGCGACGAGCCCTCCGGCGGGCACGACGTCGAGCGCGCTCGGAGGGCTGCCGCAGAGCGCCCCCGCCATGTCCTCCTCGAGGGTCATGCGCTCGAGCAGCCTGGCCGCGGCCTCGTAGGTCCGGAGCGACTGCTCCTGCGCCCGAGTGCGCTCGCCCAGGGCGATCTGCCGCGACACCACGTCGGCGATGAGCCGGCACCCGGCCCTCGCCTCGGGGAGCACCCGAAGCGGCGACATGTGGTGGCAGGCGATCAGGCCCCAGAGTCGATCACCGACGAGCAGCGAGAGCGACATCGAGGCGGCGACGCCGATGTTCTGGAGATACTCGATGTGCATGGGCGAGACGCTGCGGAGCAGGGAGTCGGTCAGATCGAGCGGAGTATCCGTCTCGGGGTGCATCGCTGGGACGATGGGAGCCGGCGCGTAGCCCGCATCGGCGATCGCACGGAACGGATTGCGGGTGTAGAGCGCTCGCGCCTGCGGCGGGATGTCGGAGGCCGGGAACTTCTGGTCGAGGTAGCGCGGGATGTCCTCGCGCGCGCAGCGCTCGGCCACGACCTGGCCGTGATACTCGGGATCGAAGCGGTAGACCATCACGCGGTCGAAGCCGGTGAGCCCAGCCACGACCCGAACGGTCTCCTCG
>CAYYUT010000537.1:0-2766 GCA_964474935.1 uncultured Spirochaetales bacterium | reverse complement strand
GCTGGCCGCGCCCGGTGGTGCTGACAGCTGGCTCACCGATGGCTCGAGGTCGCATCGTGAGTACCCCGGCGGTGGATGACTTCACGGGTGACGGCACCCCCGATCTGCTGCTTGGCAGCAATCTCACCGTCGGCGATGGCCTGGGCGGTTACACACTGCTCGATGGTGCAGCCTCGACGAACGGTCCACCTGACAACTGGCCTGTCGTGCTGGGATCCTCGAACCTCGTTTCGATCATCGCGGAGGGCACGCCGGCGCCGCCAGCCGCTGCCGATCTCGACGGAGATGGGCGGCCCGAAGGTGTCTTTCATGGCACTGTGAGCGCGCCGGTGATTGTGCCCGCCGATCCGGGCGAACAGCAGTCGCCCGAAAGGCTGCCCGCCAATGCGTTGCCGCGACGTGGTGAGACGGCGGCGGACATCGGTGTCGAGTCGACCCGTCGCTTCGGCGCGGACTCCAACGCGCCATCGAATGATGCGATGTTCCCGATGCTGGGCGGACCCGCCCTCGGCGACCTCGACCAGGACGGGGTGGTCGATGTCGTGGCAAGTGGCGGCTCGCTCCTGCTCGCTCAGCGCTTCTTCGGTGTCGTGGCTGACCCCACCAGTCCAGCCACGCACATGCTGGCGAGGTGGAGTGGCGCAACCGGGCGCATGCTACCCGGCAGTCCCGCCGTGATCGAGGGCTACAGCTGGTTACAGAACCATGCGATCGCCGACTTGAACGGAGATGGATTTCCCGAGGTCATCGCGGGTAACGATGGCTATTTCGTGCACGCGCTGGACGCATGTGGACGAGAACCGACGGATTGGCCCAAGTTCACCGGACAGTGGATCGCGGCGACGCCGGCAGTGGGCGACATCGATGGCGACGATCAGCTCGAGGTGGTGGTGCCGACCCGCAGCGGCTTCCTCTTTGCCTGGAATTCCGAGGGCAGCGCAGATGGCGTGATCGCGTGGGAGAGCTACCACCATGACACCCGCAATACCGGCAGCCTTTCGACCCCGCTGCCGCGCGGCGTATTGCTGGGTGAAGCAGGGCCCCTCGAGGTCGACGAGAGGGGCCGGTGCCTGGGCCGCTTTGCAGAGCGCGAACCCGACGGAAACCGCAGGGCGCTGAGGCCCGCTGGCGGCTGCGGATGCCGAGCACCAGCTGGGCGTGATACCCGGCGTTGGGGCGTGCTGCTCGCTGTTCTACTCCCAGCTCTACGCCGGAGATGGTTTCACCGCGGCTCGCGGCAGCAGAGCTGTCGTTGACTTGAGCTCAGTTCAAAGGACTTCGCTCCAGGTCTCGCAGCATCGAGCTCAGGGAATCGAGCACCAACCCGCCATAGCTGGCGTTCATGTGCACCGGATCGGTTTCGTCGGTTCCGGGCAAGACCCGGGCGAACTCGCGCTTCGTGAATCCGTTTTCCGTATAAGTTTCCGGGGGCTGCTCTAGGGTCAGGATGCCGCTCCGTTCCGCAGAGTTGCGGCACAGATCCAGAGTCATGTTCCGGAGCCACCGCAGAGCGCGAGGCCCGTCATCCTGGTTCATCCAGCTGTACCGTCCCGCGCAGATCTGAGGCGATTGTCCCAAGCTGACGTAGGGAAGTCGGCTGGCCGTCAAGCGACTCAGAAGGGCGGCTCTGCGTCGTAGCGTTCGGTAGGGTCCGCGGTGGCGAGTGCGTGGCGGTAGGCGGTGGTCAGCTCAGCGAGCTCACGGCAGCGGTCGCTGATGAGCTGGGCGAGCAGGGCGGCGGGGAGGTTGTCGGGGGAGTCGTCGATGATGTCGTAGATGGCGCCGAGGTGGGGCTCGTGCAGGTCGAGGTCTCGCGGGACGACGGCGAGCGCGAGCTCGAGCAGCGCGAGGCTCGAGAGCTGGGGCGCGTCGACGAGGACGGAGAGGGGTGGCAGCAGGCGTTCGCTGCGGAAGTAGGGAGTCATGCTGGGCTCAACTCGTCGAGGGCTTCCTGGATGATGGCCTCGTCGAGGAAGGCCTGGTCGCGCTCCTTGGCGATGCGGAGCGCAGCGCGAGTCACCTGGGAGGCGGAGCGGAAGACGCCGCGGCTGGCGCGGAAGAGGATCTCGACGGCCTGGTCGCTGATGAGCTTCGAGGTGGCACCAGCAGCCTCGAGTCCGTGGGCGACTGCGAGTCCGAAGGTTTCGCGGTCGAGGGGCTCGAGGCGGACCTCGGTGGCGACGCGCGTGAGCAAGGCGGCGTGCTGGAGTTGGCGCAAGCGACGGGCAAGAGGCGTGAGCCCAACGAGCCAGATGGTGAAGAGCTCGCGACTGTCGAAGGCGAAGTTGAGGAAGCCGCCGAGGTCGAGGAGGAAAGTGTCGGACAGGTGCTGCGCCTCGTCGACGACGAGGATGGGGTGATGACCGCGCTCGTCGACCAGGTGCAGGAGGGCCTTCTTGAGATCGGCCCAGAGCTGCGCGCGGCGATGGGAGGGCTTGATGCCGAGCTCGAGTGCGAGGCCGCGATACAGGTCGAGCGGGGCAATGGCGGTGTCGCAGAGGTAGATGACGAGGTAGTCGGGCTGGGGCAGCTTGCTGCAGAGGTTGCGCATCGCAGCGGTCTTGCCAACGCCGGACTCGGCGGTGAGCACGCCGAGGCCCGGCTCGTCGACGAGGTAGCCGAAGGCGCGCCCGAGGCGCTGGTAGCTGGGCGTGGCCTCGAAGAAGGTCTTGCCCTGGGCGTTCTTGGGGAAGGGGTAGCCGTGCAGGCCGAATCGTTGCTTGGTCTTCATGGATCCTCGTCTGGGTCTGGTTTCGGTGTTGGTGT
>CAYYUT010000536.1:0-2780 GCA_964474935.1 uncultured Spirochaetales bacterium | reverse complement strand
GCGGATGGGACCTGAGCTTCAACTACCTCTACAACTTCTTCGATACGCCGGCGTTCGAGCAGAAGAAGCCCCCGGCCGCCGAGCTCGCGGCCGGCGCGCCGGTGCTGCTCTCGCCCCGCTATCACCGGACCCACACGGTGGGCGGTACCCTCAGCAATGCGTTCGGGAATCTCACCCTGCGCGGCGAGATCGCCTACAACACGAACCGCTTCCTCCCGACCAACGACCCCACCGATCGCGACGGGGTGTACGAGACGGGAGAGCTCGCCTACGTCGTCGGCTTCGACTGGTACGGCCTCGAGGAGACCCTGCTCTCGTTCCAGCTCTTCCAGAACTGGCTCCCGGGCTGGGAGAGCGGTGGCCTGCGGCGGGAGCTCGACACGTCGTTCACGTTCCTCTGGCGGCGCGACCTCTGGAACGACACGCTCGAGCTCGAGACCATCTGGATCCAGAGCTGGAACAATCGCGACGCGCTCGTCCGGCCCAAGATCACCTGGGAGTGGCGCGACGGGGTCGAGCTCATCGCCCAGCTCGACTACTTCTTCGGCAGCAAGCGTCGCGACGGCATCTTCCGTCAGTACAACCAGAACGATCGGCTGGTGCTGAAGATCCGTTGGAGCTTCTAGTCTGCTGGCCGCTGGCCGCTGGCCGCTGACCGCTGGCGGCTTGCGGTGGGTGGCTGCCGGGCTGGCGTGCGGACGGGCCGCCAGGTGGCCGGTCGGGGTCGCTACTTGCCCGCGAGCCGGGCCACCACGCCTTCGGCGAACTGCTCGAGCACGGCGGGGTCGCGGCCCTGGATCACGATCTCGTGGATCCCGAACTCCTCGCGGCGGCGTTCGAGTCGCTCGCAGATCTCGGTCGGCGACCCGGTCAGGAAGATGGGCGCATCGGCCACCTCGTCGACCGACATGCCCGTGTTGCTCGCGATCCCGGCCCGGATGCCGCTCGGATCGTCGGTGATGGCGACCACGAACACCAGGGCCTGGAGCTCGAGCACCTCGGGATCGCGCCCTGCCGCCTCGGCGCCCGCCCGCAGCCACGCGATCTTCTCGCGTACGCGTTCGGGAGCGAGGTCGGCGGCGGTGGTCCGCGTGATGCGGCCCTCCTCGAGCTTGGGGTTGATTCCGACGATGTCGGAATGGCGGCCCGCGAGCCCGAGAACCCGCTTCCCGCCACCTCCGATGAGGAGGCGCGGGGGCCCGCTCGGCGGGAGATCGGCGGCCTGCGCGATCTCGGTCACCTGGTAGTGCTCGCCCGAGAAGCTGGTCCGCTCCTGGGTCCACATGCCGCGGATGATCTGGAGCGCTTCCTCCAGCCGCGAGATGCGGATGCCCGGACGGTCGTAGCTCATACCGGCCTCGCGGTAGTCGCTCTCCATCCAGCCGGCGCCGATCCCGAAGACGTGGCGTCCACCCGAGAGGAGCTGGATCGTCGCGGAGGCCTTGGCCAGCACCACGGGATGACGGTAGTCGACGTCGAAGACCAGGGATCCGACGCGGACCCGCTGGGTCGCGGCCGCCACCGCCGCGATGCCCGCGACGGGCTCCCACTGACGGTCGAAGTGGTCGGGAAAGTAGATGGCCTCGTAGCCGAGCGACTCGACCGCGCGGACGCGATCGTGCCAGTCGTCGCCCGAGAGCCGCGAGAACTGGACCCCGAACCGGAAGGGATGGGCCATGGGTGTCTCCTCGTGCGCTTCCGGCACTGCGGGATGCCGTCTCGCGCCGGAATGGATGCGGACTCGTGACGCGTCCCAGGCGCTCGCCTGCATTCGACGCGTGTTCGGGCTGCCGGCAGCGATCCGCACCCTGCGGCATGGCGCCGCGATGCCTCGGTCGCGCGCCTCGCCAGCGACTCGAAGCCATGCCCCCGGTGTGCTCCGAGCCGTGCGAGCGGACGACCCGGACGGACGCCGAGCTCCCGGAACGGGACACTAGTCGAAGCGACCGTGGCGGCCCACACCCGAGTCGAAGCGACGGGCGCCCGCGAGGGTCTCGCCCGACTCGAGCACTTCGCGTCCGAAACGCGTCTCTTCGCGGAGCGCCGCCTCGAGATCCAGTCCCCACTGTCGGTAGGTCGAGAGGCGATCGTTGCGCAGACAGCGTTGCGGGAACCCGACGAGGCTCTCGGCGAGCTCGATGGCGCCGGCGAGCGCCTGGCCGGAGTCGACCACCCGGCTCGCGAGGCCGATGCGGAGCGCCTCGTCGGCCGCCACCGGCCGGCCGGTCAGGATCAGGTCGAGCGCGACCCCGTGTCCCACGAGGCGGGGCAGCCGGATGGTGCCGCCGTCGATCAGAGGGACCCCGAAGCGGCGACAGTAGACCCCGAAGATCGCGTCGCGTGCCACGACCCGCAGATCGCACCAGAGGGCCAGCTCGAGTCCTCCCGCCACGGCGGGGCCTTCGACCGCTGCGATCACCGGCTTCGACAGGAGCATGCGGGTCGGCCCCATCGGCCCGTCGCCCTCGTCGTCGACCCGATTGCCCGCGCCGGTCGCCACCTGCTTCAGGTCGGCGCCGGCACAGAAGGCCCCGCTGGCGCCCGTGAGGATCGCCACCGAGATCTCGTGATCGGCTTCGACGCCGCGGAAGGCCTCGGCGAGGGCCGCGGCGGTCGGGCCGTCGACGGCGTTGCGCACGTCCGGGCGATCGATCGTGACGATCCGGATGGCTCCCTGGCTCTCGATGCGTACCGTGCTCACGACGGGTCGCGGGCCAGATGATCGCGTCCGTGCGGGGCCATGAAGTCGAGGGCCGGTTGGGCCGCGACGATGCCGGTGG
>CAYYUT010000535.1:0-2791 GCA_964474935.1 uncultured Spirochaetales bacterium | reverse complement strand
GGCCGCGCCCGCCGCTGGCCGCGCGCGCCGAGCTGCCAGGTCGGCGGGCGGGGACGCCCGGGGCGCCCGGCGCGCGGATCCGATTCGCTAGCTTCGCGCGCCGTCGCCCCCGCCATGCACGCGGGGTCGAGCCGGGGGGTCGTCAGGATGCGGAACGCGTGGGTCGAGGGGTCGGCGTCGAGTGCACGGCGGCGGACGCATCGCCAGACCACGCGCCGGCTTGCAGCGCTGGTCGCGCTGGCGGCCGCCGCGAGCGGTTTCCCCGCTCCGGCCGCCGCCCAGCACGTCGATCAGGCCCTCTGGGGACGCGAGACGCAGGAACGGCCTTTCGAGCTCGCCTTCGGTTTCGACAATCTCTTCAAGACCGACATCGCGGGTCCCGGCGGCGACGATCTCGAACGCAACTCCTACTTCCTGCAGGTGGGCTACGAGGGCGAGCTCGCCGAAAACCTGAGGCTCGACCTGGCGACGTCGTATCAGTACACGAACTACGACCTCGCAGGCTCGAACTTCGACTGGGACCAGGTGCAGACGCTCGCGTTCACGGCGCTCCTCCACTGGCGGGTGGCGCCGCGGTTCAGCCTGCTCGCCGGGCCGACCCTGCGGGTGTCGGCCGAGGTGGGCGGCGAGTTCGACACCAGCGCGATCTCGGCAGGGGGCGTGGCGGGCTTCCTCTACCACCACACGGAAGACCGCACGGCGGGAGTGGGCCTCGTGGCCATCTCGCGCATCGAAGAGGACCCGCTCGTCCTGCCCCTGCCCTTCGTGCGCTGGCGCCTCGCCGAGCGCTGGCAGCTGCGAATGGGCGTGCCCCGCCTCGGCGCCACCACGGGACCCGGGGCCGAGGTCGCCTGGCGCCCGCTCGCGCGCCTCGAGCTCGGCGTCGGCGCCCAGTACCAGCTCCGTCGCTTCCGGCTCGACGACAACGGGGGCAACGCCCGGGACGGCGTGGGACAGGACCGGAGCGTGCCCGTGTACGCGCGCGCGCGATGGGACATCACCCGCCGCTGGGGTCTCGACGTCTTCGTCGCAGCCGTGACGAACGGAAACCTTCGCGTCGAGAACGAGGACGGCGAGCGCATCGTCGACCGGGGCTACGACCCCCACGTGAGCACGGGATTCACCGCATCGTACCGGTTCTGATCTTCCCGGTCCCGAGCCACCGGGTTCCGAGCGGCACGTGTCGGGCCGCACGATGGCGAGTCTCGGCATGTCGAGTCCCGGGGCCCTGGGCGTCGGGCACGGAGCCTGCGGCGCGGCTCCGCGCGGTCGGGGTCGGGGTCGATCGTCCGAGCCCTGGGGCTCGGGGCGGGGTCGCGGTCGGCGTCGCGTCTGGGTCGGATCGTCCCCCGGGAGCCGCGTGGCGTCGTGCGGGCTGGCTGGTGGGCGCGACAGGGATCGAACCTGTGACCTTCTGGGTGTAAACCAGACGCTCTCCCAGCTGAGCTACGCGCCCGTCGAGCGATCGTGCGGAGGCTACTACACGGAAGGCGCATGGGTCGAACGACCCGAACGACGCGATCCGGGAAGGACGGGCCCCGGGAAGGCCGCAATGGGTCCGTCCAGCGGCCTAGTTGACCTCGGCGGGCGCCGGCGCCGGGAGCTCCGAGGTCGGACCGACCGGCGGAGTCACGTCGAAGATCTCGTCGAGCGAGTGGTCGCCCTCGTGCTTGAAGCGGTTCGGATCGTCGAGCGCCAGCGCCTCGTTCAGGACCTGATCCATGTGCTCGACGAGCACGATCTTGAGCGGCTTCTTCACGTTGGCCGGGATGTCCCGCAGGTCTTTCTCGTTCTCCTTCGGGATCAGAACGGTCTCGATGCCTCCGCGCAATGCCGCGATCAGCTTCTCCTTGAGTCCGCCGATCGGAAGCACCCGCCCACGCAGTGTGATCTCACCCGTCATCGCGACGTTCGCGTGCACCGGAACTCCGGTGAGCGCCGAGGCGATGGCCGTCGCGATGGTGATCCCGGCCGAGGGACCGTCCTTGGGCGTGGCGCCTTCCGGGACGTGCACGTGGATGTCCACCTTCGAGTAGAAGTCGCGCGCCAGGCCCAGCTGCTTCGCGCGCGAGCGCACGTACGAGAGCGCTGCGTGGGCCGACTCCTGCATCACCTCACCCAGACGCCCCGTCACCTGGAGCTTGCCGCGCCCGGCGGTCACCGAGACCTCGGTCTGCAGCAGCTCGCCGCCCACCTCGGTGTAGGCGAGGCCGGTGCACACGCCCACCAGGTTCTCGGCCTCCTTCTCGCCATGGCGGTGACGCCGCACGCCGAGCAGCTTGCGCACGCTCGCGGGAGTCACCTTCTTCGCCTGATAGGCGTCGCCCTGGCGAACCACCTCGCGGGCCACCTTGCGACAGACCGAGGCGATCTCGCGCTGCAGGCTCCGGACACCGGCTTCGCGGGTGTAGCCTCGGATCAGCTCGAGGATCGCCGCATCGGTGAACTCGATCTGGTCTTCCCCGAGCCCATTCGCCTCGCGCTCCTTCGGAACGAGGAAATCCCGCGCGATCTGGAGCTTCTCGCTCTCGATGTATCCGGGGAGCTGGATCACCTCCATGCGATCGAGCAGCGGGCGCGGAATCTGATGGAGATTGTTCGCGGTGCATAGGAAGAGCACGCGCGAGAGGTCGTAGTCGAGGTCCAGATAGTGGTCGCTGAAGGTGCCGTTCTGCTCGGGATCGAGCACCTCGAGGAGCGCCGCCGACGGGTCGCCCCGGAAGTCGACCGACATCTTGTCGATCTCGTCGAGCAGGAAGACCGGGTTGCTGGAGCCGGCCTTCTTCAGACC
>CAYYUT010000534.1:0-2798 GCA_964474935.1 uncultured Spirochaetales bacterium | reverse complement strand
CGACGACCCATATGAGCCTGCCTGGCACCCTGAGGATGAGCGCGACGACACTCCCCGCATCCGATCGGCGGTGGAACGTATGATGGCGGCGGCGACAGCACCTGGCTTGTCTGCCTCCCCTCCGACCCGTACACCAGGCGGCGCGCCTGCCTTGGCTGCTGCGCGTCGCGGGCCGCCTCTCCGACTTCGACTTCCATCACCGCGGGTGGCTGGTGGGCGGGAGCGGCGGCCTCCTCGTGGTGATGCTCGTGGGTGGCACCCAGATCGAGGTGGGCACCGGCTACACCGACAGCTTCTGGCCGGGCTCCGACGTGCGGCGCGACTTCGACCGCATCAATACCCAGCTCTCGGGCGCGAACCCGTTCTACGTGGTGCTCGAATCGGGCGCCACGCAGGCCTTCGCGCAGCCAGCCCATCTCGAGGCGCTCCGCGAGCTCGAGCTCTGGATCGAGGCGCAACCCGAGGTGGGGAACGTGCGCTCGGTGGCCGACGTGCTGATGTGGATCCGCCAGGCCCTCGAGGACGGCGACCCCGCCGCCTTCGCCCTCCCCGATACCCCATCGCTCGCTATGCAGCTCTATCTGTTCGGCGGAAGCGACGCCCTCGAGCGCCTGATCGACGCGCGCTATCGCGAGACGACGCTCGTGGTGGCGTCGAAGGTCCAGGAATCCCACAAGGTGGCTGCGCTCGTCGAGCGCATCGAGGACCGGCTCGGGGAGCTGCCGGCCGGAATCGATGCGCAGGTGACGGGCAGCAGCGTGCTCCTGAATCGTACGGTCGACGAGATCGCCCGCGGTCAGCTGCACGGGATCCTGGCGGCCGTGGCCATCATCTATCTCGTACTCGCCGTGATGTTCACCTCGGCGCGAACCGGCCTGGTCGCGCTCTTCCCGAACGTCCTGCCCATCGCGATCTTCTTCGGCACCCTCGGATGGGCCGGGATCCCACTCAGCCCCTCCACGAGCCTCATCGCCTGCATGGCGCTCGGTATCGCGGTGGACGACACGATCCACTACTTCGCGCGCTTCAACCGCGACGCCAAGCGACAGGCGCGCGAGATGCCGGCTACCCGGTCGGCACTCGAAGCCGTGATCCGGCCCGTCACCTTCACCACCGCCGGCCTCTGTGCGGGATTCGGGGCGCTGCTCGCGAGCGAGCTCGCGAGCCAGGCCCAGTTCGGTCTGCTGGCCGCGGGAACCCTCGCCTCGGCCTGGCTGATCGACGTGACGCTGACGCCGGCACTGTGCTCGGCGGTGCGGATCGTCACCCTTTGGGACGTGCTGCGGCTGGATCTCGGCGACGAGGCGCACGCCTCGATCGAGCTCTTCGCAGGGCTCGGCCCGCGGCGGGCACGGGTCGTTGCGTTGATGGGGGCCATCGAACGCCATCCGGCCGGCCGTGAGCTCTTCCGCGAGGGTGAGACCGGGCACGAGATCTACGTGGTGATCGACGGCGAGGTCGGGCTCTCGTTCGAGCGCGAGGGCCTACGGGTCGAGTTCAGCAAGCTCGGCCGGGGCCAGGTCGTCGGCCAGAGCGCACTGTCGACCGGGCGACGGACGGCCACCGCGACCCTGCTCGCCGACTGCCGCCTGCTCCGTTTCACCGAGGCCGATCTCGGCCGGCTGGCGCATCGCAATCCCCGGATCGCGGCGCACGTGTATCGCAACCTCACCCACGTGCAGTCGCACCGCATCATCTCGCTGATGGACCGGCTCGGCGATCCGGACGGAGACGCGCGTGCCATCGGCGCCCTGGCTTCGCCGGGCGACATGCGAGCCGCGGACTCCCGCCGCCGGCTGGGCTAGCCTCGGCGCATGGCTGGGTGGCTGTTCCTCGTCGTCTGTCTGGTGGGCGCCGCGCTCGTCTGGAACGTGTACCGGCCCTGGCGGGGCAGCGCGCGCACATCCTTCTTCGGATTCTTCACGGGCTGGCTCACCGCCGAGCTCGCGATCCATCACATCTTCTGGCAGGGCGTGGCGACACTCGGGTTCGCGGCCTTCGGCGCCCTCGAGACATGGCCCGGCCAGCTGGGCCTGGCGATCGCGGTGGCCTCCTGGGTGGCGCTCGGCCTCCACTACGCGCTCGGCGCCCGCGCCGGGCGCGCGGTCGAGCGCGCGCTCGACGATGCCTACGGGCCCGATGCGCTCGGGCGCGTGGTTCCCGAGATGCAGGATCACGTGCGCGAACCCTTCGACTGGATGCCGATCGTCCGGCCCTTTCCGATCCGGCATCCCGACGTCGAGCGCGTCGAGAACATCCGGTACGGACGGGCCATGGCGATGGACCTGAAGCTCGACCTCTACCGGCCCCGCGGCGGTGTGCAGTCGGCACCGACCTTCTTCTACGTGCACGGTGGCGGCTGGGTCATCGGCACCAAGGACAACCAGGGTCTGCCCCTCGTGACCCATCTCGCGTCGCACGGCTGGGTGTGCGTGAACGTCAACTACCGGCTGAGTCCCCACGCCACCTTCCCCGAGCACCTGATCGATCTGAAGCGCGCGCTGCACTGGGTTCGCACCGAGGGCCTCGCCTACGGGATCGATCCGGGCTTCGTGGCGGTGGCCGGCGGGTCGGCTGGCGGCCACCTCGCAGCGCTCCTCGCGCTCACCGCGAACGACCCCGAGTACCAACCCGGCTTCGAGGAGGCCGACACCTCGGTGCAGGCCTGCGCCCCGATCTACGGTGTCTACGACTTCGTGGAGCCCGGGAGCACCTGGCACCACGACGACCTGGCACGCCTGCTCGAGCGCCACGTGATGAAAACCACCCGCGCCGAAGATCCGAAGGCCTTCGAGAAG
>CAYYUT010000533.1:0-2834 GCA_964474935.1 uncultured Spirochaetales bacterium | reverse complement strand
GCCCCGCAGCCCAGTAGAGGCAGGCTGCTCCGAAGAGCAGGGGCCAGGGAACGGCGCCGAGCGCCAGGCCGCCGAGCAGGGGCAGGAACGACAGGGCCTGGACGCGGGCACAGGCGACGACCCAGCGTCGGTGCGAGCGGAGCCATCCGACACCCCACGGTGTCACGAGCTGGAGGAGCGCCCCGGCCAGCATCGGCAGGGTCGAGACCAGCGCCGCCGCGAGCTCCGAGAGACCGCCCGCGACGGCGAAGGCCGGGAAGAGGGTCTCGCCGAGGCCCATCATGATGCTGAAGGCGATCCCGTCGCGCATGATCATGCGGAGATCGGAGGCAGTGACCTCGCCGACAGGCGTCGAGCCCACGCCCGGCGAGGCGCCCGCGGACCGTGCTCGATCCGACCCCATGCCCGCGTCCCGCTTCTAGGGGTGGATCACGGCGACCGTGTAGGCGTCGAGGCGTAGCACGCGGCGCGCGACCCGGGAGACGTCGTCGCGGGAGACCGCCATGATCCGATCGGGATACAGGCGGCCCTCGGAGACGCCGAGTCCGTAGAGTGCGTCGAGAGCGAGATGCAGGGCGTGATTGGCGTTGCGCTGCTGATCGATGCGATAGCTGCCGACGAGGTGGCGCTGGGCGCCGAGCAGCTCGTCGGGGGTCGGGCCGTCCTCGAGCAGCTTGCGCAGCTCGTCGAGCATTCCCTGGCGTGCTTCGTCCACCTTGTCGGGAGCGGTGGCGATGGTGGTCGCGAAGAAGCCCGGGGCGAGTCCCTCGACGCTCATGGCGTTCACCGAGTAGGCCAGGCTCCGTTTGTCGCGCAGCTCGAGGAAGAGCCGCCCGCCCTGGCCCGCGAGGAGCTGGGCGATGAGCTCGAGCGCGTGGCGGTCGGGATCGCCCACCGTGAGCCCCCGGAACCCGAGCAGGAGATGGGCCTGCGCGCGGTCCTTGCGCAGCTCGATGGTGCGGATCTCGTCGGGAGGCGGCGGCATCGCCGCCGGCTTCGGGTCGCAGGTACCGGAGGGGAGCGACGCCAGCCGGGACGACACCTGCGAGGCCACGGTGTCGGGATCGACCGCACCGGCGATGCCGATCGCGAGATTCCCGGCCCGCGTCCAGGCCTCGTGGTGCGTGCGGAGCAGCTCGTCCGAGAACCCGAGCAGCGCGGCTTCGGTGCCAGCGACCGGATGCCCGTAGGGATGGGATCCGAAATGCTCGCGCGAGAAGAGGTCGAAGGCCTTCACGCCCAGACGGTCCTCGCGCCGCGCGAGCGAGGCGAGTGTCTCGCGTCGCTGCCGCTCGACCTCGGCGGGCTCGAAGGCCGGCTCGAGCAGGACCTCGCCGAACAGATCGAGGGCGGCATCGAGGCGATCGACGGTGGCGTCGAGAACGAGCCCGTGGCTGCTGCGACCGGCGAAGCCGTCGATGTCGATCGCCAGGCTCTCGATCGCCCGCGCGCGGCCGGCGGCCGAGTGGCTTCGCGTCCCCCTCATCCAGAGGCTGGTCATGAAATGGGTGAGCCCGGCCGTCGGCTCCGTCTCGGTGAGCAGTCCGCCCCGGAACGCGGCGCGCAGGCTCGCCACCGGGACTTCGGGTCGGCGCAGCACGTGCAGCGCGCACCCGCCCGGGAGCGTGTAGCTCTGGACGTCGTGCTCGCGTCGCGCCGCGGGGAGTGCGAAGACCTCGCGGGTCCGTTGGGCTCCCCGTTCGACCGCCGCGGTGATGTCGGCCGCCCCCAGGTCGACCTCGGCGTCCTCGGGGAGCAGCACCCCGACGGTGAGACGCGAGGGGTCGAGGTACTCCCGCGCCACCCGTTGGAGGTCGGCGGTCGTGGCCGTACGGATCGCCTCCATGTATCGCGTCTCGGCCTCATGGCCTCCGGCCATCACCTCGAAGCCGCCGAGCTTGCCGGCCTGTCCGCCGACGCTCTCGCGCTCGAAGTGCTCGGACGCCAGGAAGTTGGCGCGGGCCTTCTCGAGCTCGGCTGCCGACACCCGCTCGCAGCGGAGACGTTCGAGCTCGCCCGCGATCGATGCCACCGCGTCGCCCACGGCGTGGGGGTCGAGATCGGCGCTCACCGAGAGCATGCCCGGATCGAGGGGGGTGTAGGCGCCGGCGTCGATCCGGTCGGCCAGGGCCTGCTGTTCCTTCACCCTCCGGACGAGGCGGCTCGAGTCGCCTTCGCCGAGCACGAAGGCGAGCAGGTCGAGCAGGGGCGCGTCCTCGTGGCCGAGCCCGACGGTGAGCGCTCCCACCTCGAGCGACGCCCGTTCGAAGGGCCTCCGGAGCACGACGCTCCGCAGCGCCGTCTGCGAGGGCTCGACGTCGCGATGGCGTGTGGCGCCACGGGCATCGAAGTCGGCGAAGGCCCGCGCCAGCGCGTCGCGCATCGCCGCGCGCTCGAAGTCGCCGACCGCCACGAGGACCAGGTTCCCGGGGTGGTACCAGCGCTCGAAGAAGTGGCGTACCCGGTCGCGATCGAAGCGCGACACGCTCTCGCGGGTTCCCAGGATCGGGTTGCGGTAGGGGTGCCGGCGGTAGGCCTCGTGGAAGAGGGCGTCCCCGAGCACGTGCCCGGGCGAATCCTCGGAGCGCCGGATCTCCTCGAGCACGACCTCGATCTCGCGCTCGATCTCGACCGGGTCGAAGCTCGAGAAGCGGATGGCATCGGACAGGACATCGACCCCGACGCCGAGCGCGCTCGAGGGCAGGGTCGCGTAGTACACCGTCATGTCGATGGACGTGTAGGCGTTGATGCGGCCGCCGACGCTCTCGACCTCGCCCGCGATCTCGCCGACGCCCCGCCGCGCGGTGCCCTTGAAGAGCATGTGCTCGTGGAAG
>CAYYUT010000532.1:0-2835 GCA_964474935.1 uncultured Spirochaetales bacterium | reverse complement strand
CCTCGCCGCGCACGATCACGTCGACCCAGGGCGCCTCGGAGAGCACCTGTAGATACATGAAGGTGGCGTGCACGCCACCGAGTACGCGCACGGCGCGCGGGCAGACCTCTTGCGCGATCTCGAGCACGCGCTCGGCCTTGTAGATCGAGGGGGTGATCGCGGTGCAGCCGACCACGTCGGGAGCGAGCTCGCGCAGGCGCGCCGCGATCGCGTCGTCCTCGAGATGGTTGGTCATGGCGTCCACGAAGTGGACGTCGTCGAAACCCGCAGATCGCAGCGCGCCCGCCAGATAGGCGGCCCAAGCCGGGGGCCAGCTACCCGCGATCTCCGCGCCGCCCGAGTGGTAGTTGGGGTGAACGAGGACGATACGCATCCCGAAGCTCCTTGGGGGGTCCACCGAATGGAGTGTCTATCAAATCCGACACTCTCAGTGTCAATCCAACTTGACAAGAAGTCAAGCCCATTCGGTACCGCCAGGGTGAGGCCGGGCACATGATGATCTTCGGTGGGCCGGCCACCCGCCGGGAGCGGGACGCGAGCTGCCGAGGGATGCGCACGGGCGCCGGGATGGACCGTCGGGCGGGCTCGTGTCCATCCGTCTCACCTGCAAACCCTTGGAAGGTCTACGGAAAGACGCCGGCTGGCCTCCCCCGCCGCCGGGGGGAGCGGGGTCGGACCTCGCGCTGGGGCCCCGATCAGCTGGGGGAAGCGGCGGGCGGCGGCTCCATCAGCTCGAGGATCTGGGGCAGGATCCGGCGCATACTGATGGTCTTCACGACCTCGAGCCCCTTCTCGCCCTCTCGGGCGATCGGCACGTGGCGGATCTTGCGATCCATCATCAGCTCGAGGATCTCGATGGCGCTCGCGCTCTCGGGAAGCCAGAAGACCTCCTTCGAGGCGTAGTGCTTGATCGGATCGTCCCAGTGGTCTTCGCCGGCCACCACCATCCGACGCGCCACGTGCATGGTGAGGTCCTGCTCCGAGAGCATCGAGACCAGCACCCCGTCTCGCGTGACCGCCACCGCGCCGACGCTCTTCCGCTTCGTGAGCATCCGGTCCACCACGGATTTGACCGTCTCGCTCTCGTCGGCCGTCACCAGTGGGTTGGTCTGGATGTCGGCCTGGTTGACGCGCGAGAGCGCCTCGCGGTCCGCGTCGCTCATCGCGTCGTAGGCGCACTTCATCCAGATCTCGAGCCGCGCCAGCCCCACCGGGATCCCGGTGTCGTCGTAGGGCGGGTCGGCCCGCTGGATGAAGGGGACGTGACGGAAGCCACGCGCCTGCATCAGCCGGCCCACCTCGACGAACGAGTCGTCGAGGGTGAGGGTGTCGGGGTGGGTGCGCATGTAGTCGTGGACCTGCGCGTCGGCGTCGCCCGCGATCGGACGCTCGGCGAGCTTCCGGAGCACGTCCCGGCCCGTGTACACGCCCTGGAGCTTCCCCGTGGCCGCGTGGGTCACGAGCAGGCAGGCCACCTGGTCGCGCTCGAAACGATCGAACACCGTGCTGTAGGGCTGATTCGAACGCACCGGTGAGAGAAACGCCGGCTCGAACACCTCGCGGACCGGCGCGTGACTGATGGACTTGAGACTCATGGACTCCCTCTTCTGCCTCAGGGCCTGGGGCGACGGGTTGCGCAGTAGATCATCTTCTCGCGAGCCATCGTGTCGACGTCGTCGAGGGAGAAGCCTGCCTCGAGCAGCAGCTCCTCGGTGTGCTCGCCGTGGATCATCGCAGGCGCGGGGTCGAACTCGGCACCGTCGTAGTTGGCGATCATCATCTCTTCGCCGTCCGAGGCCACGGTCGGCGCGATCATGTTGCGGTCGCGAAGCACGGCGTCGTCCACCACCTCCTCGAGATGCACGTGCTCCTGGGCCGGGATCTTTCCGACCAGCTTGACCACCTCGCTCGGCGTCATCTCCTTGGTGCGCTCCTCGATGGCATCGCCGATCTCGTCGCGGTGATGGAACATCTGCCACGAGTCCTTGCAGTGCTCCTCCAGCGCGTCGGCGCCGAGGACGTCACCGAGCGCCCTCGAGGCGGCGGTGGTGACCGCGCCGAGGACCACGTACTGCGGCACCGTCTCGACGCTGCCGTCCTCGGCCTGTTGCTCGAGCGGCTTGCACTCGAAGTTCCCGAAGCTCGGAACGAACCAGTGGCGGTCGTGCGGCTGCCGATCGAAGCCGCTCTCGCCCATCATCTCGCGGAAGCGAGGCGTCCAGGCCGTGGTTCCCACGTAGCCCTGGCCCTCGACGGCGATGCCGAGCAGGGTCACGTCGTACTCGAGACCGATGCCTGTCTTCTCCGCGATCCGGATGCCCGTCGACACGTAGAGAGCGGCCCGGCAGGCGGCCCAGTGGTCGATCACCGAGGGACCGCCGAGATTGGGGATTCCGTCCTGCGCGCGCTGGTAGGTGTAGCCGGCGCGTGCGACGGCCGTGTGGTGCAGGCCCAGCCGAGCCGTTCCGTCGTAGCTGCAGTTCACGGCGACGGTGCGCGGATCGATGCTCTGGAGATGCTCGTAGGACAGCCCGAACTTGTCCTGCAGCGAGGCGGCCAGGTTGGTCACCCGGGCGTCGAACCGCTTCTGGCGGGCGAACCGCCGGATGACCGAGATCGCGGTGTCGCTCTCGAAGTCGATGGCCAGCGTGCGCCAGCTCACCTTCGAGCCGGGCATGTGGGCACCGTAGTTGGTCGCCTCGTTGATCAGACTCGCGCGTCGTGGCTGACCCTGCTCGTCCTCGAAGGGCAGGATCAGGCGCGACCCGTCTACCTGACGCACGTTCTCGATCTCGATGCCGCTGTGCAGCGTGCGCTCGAGGTTGACCTTGACGC
>CAYYUT010000531.1:0-2838 GCA_964474935.1 uncultured Spirochaetales bacterium | reverse complement strand
GCGGAATCCAGGCGCGGCGCGGGCAGCAGGGCCCAGCGCCGTTCGTCGATCGCCACCATCGAGCCGAGCTGATCCCGTACGTCGAGGGCCGGGAGCGCGAGCGCCTCGCTCTCGCTCGGCCCGTCGGCCTCGCACAGGATCAGGAGATCGTTCTGGGGAGGCGGCGAGCCGCTGCCGGTGGCGCGGCGCGCGGCTTCGTCACGCTGTGCCGAGAGGCGGCGCTCGACGAAGACGAGTGCGCGCAGTCCGAAGATCCCGGCGCCGGCCATCACGAAGGCGAAGCGCAGCACCATCGTCGGGGGCACGTCGCGCAGGGCCAGCGCCACGCCACCGAGGTAGGCCGTGACGACGTAGAGAAGCATCACGGCGGCGCGCGGGGTCAGGCCGATCCGCACCAGGCGATCGTGGAGGTGGTCGCGGTGCGGACGGAGCGGCGACTCGCGCAGCCGGATTCCCCGCGCCAGCGCGAGCAGGGTGTTCAGGATGGGGAGGCCGAGCGCCATCAGGGGCACGATCAGGGTCACGAGGGTCGTACCCTTCTGGAAGCCTCCGAGCGACGCGGCGCCGAGCATGAAGCCGAGCAGGAGCGCGCCGGCATCCCCCAGGAAGATCCGGGCCGGCGGGAAGTTGTGGGGCAGGAAGCCCAGCGACGCGCCGAGCGTGGCCGCGGCGAGCAGGGGATAGGGTCCGCCGTCGCCCCAGAGGTTCACGAGGAGGGTGAGCGCGCAGATGCCGGCCACGCCGCCCGCGAGCCCGTCCAGACCGTCGATCAGGTTGAAGGCGTTGGTGACGCCCACGATCCACACCGTGGCGATCGGAACGGCGAGCGGTCCGAGCGAGATCGGGTCACCGCCCAGCGGATTCGAGATCACCGGGAGACCGCCGAAGGCGAAGGCCAGCGGCAGGGCCGCGATCGTCTGCACCACCAGCTTCGGGCTGGGACCGAGATCGCGCAGGTCGTCGACGACCCCGAGCCCGACGATCAGCGTCGCACCGATGGCGACGGCGGCGAGCTCGACGAAGTGTCCCGCGGCCCAGGCGGGCCAGATCAGCATGACCGCGCCCATCGCGACACCGAGGCCCGCGAAGATCGCCACCCCACCGAGCAGGGGCACCGGACGTTCGTGGGTCTTGTGCCCGGCCGGCCAGTCGAGCCAGCCGAGGCGAACGGCAACCCGGCGCAAGACGGGCGTACACGCCGTGGTGGCAAGCAGAGCCACGCACAACGCGAGCGCATGAACGGTGAGTGCCCCCCCGGTACTCATCTCGGCGCAGTTTCCCCTCAAATGGCCGTAACTTCGGATCGGCAGCCGGTAGGTCGACTTGACTGCTTCCTCGTTCCTGGGAAACGGCCAATGTGCGAACCCGTCCCGGTGGCCTGCGCGGGGCCTTCGCGCGAAAGGGGCCGGGCCGATATGCTTGGCGGGTCGACCATGCAACCCGACACCGCGACGCCCCGACTGAGGCTTTACGGACCCGGTGAGGCCCCGTTCACCCAGAAGGTGATCCGGGCGCTCGGCCTGAAGAAGCTCGACTGGGAGCTGTTCGAGCCGGCCGGACCCGACGACTACCGGCGCTGGAGCCCCGACACGGGTCTCCTCCCGGTGTTGAGGATCGGGGACGACCGCGTCGACGACTCGACCCGGATCCTGCTCGCGCTCGACGAACGCTTCCCGCAGCCTCCGCTCCTCTCCGCCGACCCGAAGATCGCCACGGCCCAGCGCGGGCTGGTGGACTGGGTGGACGAGTCGTTCTTCTGGTACTGGCGTCGCTACCAGGAGCGGCTGAGCCAGGCGGAGCGCGACGGGTCGCCGCCTCGCCCGTCGGCCCGGTGGTGGCAGCGGTGGTTCACGAGTGGCTCGGCGGGCCGGGCGCCCGTGGACGAGAGGATCCGCTTCCTGATCGACGAGGTCGAGAACCGCCTCGACGATCTGGTCGCGATGCTCGGTCCGCGGCCCTACTTCTACAGCGACCGCCCGAGCATGGCCGACCTCGCCGTCTACGCCATGCTCCGGAGCATCGAACGCCGCAATCTGGCGGGGGCCGAAGAGCATCTCGCGGCTCGCGCCC
This sequence comes from uncultured Spirochaetales bacterium, assembly GCA_964474935.1. Taxonomy (GTDB): domain Bacteria; phylum Myxococcota_A; class UBA9160; order UBA9160; family JAFDDA01; genus CAYYUT01. The sequence continues at coordinate 768 of CAYYUT010000531.1, read as the reverse complement.
CGCTGGTGGCGCTCATGCGGCGGGTCGAGCAGGCGACCGACCCGTCTCCTCGCGCTCGTTAGGCGAGTCGGTCGGCCGGGTCTCCCCCGGCGTCGTCGGCGTCCCCGCCGTCCGTGCCCATGAGCTCGGCGCGATAGCGCGCCTCGATCGCCGTGATCCGCCGGTCGAGCGTCTCGAGCGTCCAGTCCTTGGTCGGGATCGGCGCGAGCACCACCACCCGGATTCGCCCGCTCCGGAGGACCCACGCGCCCGGCGGGAGACAGCGCCGCGCGCCGTCGATCACGATCGGCACCACCGGACATCCCGCCGCCATCGCGACCCGGAAGGCGCCCTTGCGGAAGCGCCCGACCGCGCCCCCGACCCGCCGCGTGCCCTCGGGAGCGATCACGATCGAGATGCCCTGGGCGATCGCCGCGCGGGCCCGGTCGAGCTCGGCGACGGCCTGCTCGCGGTCCGAGCGGTCGATGAACACCACGCCGCCCACCCGGAAGATCGGCCCGACGATCGGATGGCGCGCGAGCTCGCGCTTCGCGACGCCGGTGACGTCGCGGCGCAGCAGCTTGACGGCGACCAGGAAGTCGACTGCGCTGGCGTGGTTGATGACGAAGACCGCGGGTCGCTCGGCCTCGATGTGTTCGGCGCCCTCCACCTCGAGCTCGAGGCCGGAGAGCCACCAGCCGATGCGACCGAAGCTCGCCATGCCCGCATTCGCGGCCGCGCGCGCGCTGCGATGCCAGGCGCCCACGCCGAGACTCCAGACGAAGCTCG
>CAYYUT010000530.1:0-2845 GCA_964474935.1 uncultured Spirochaetales bacterium | reverse complement strand
CGGCTGCGGGCGGACTCCCTGGCACTACGATGCCCACCACTCCCCGATCGCGTCCGAGAACGTGGTGACCATCTGGGTCCCCCTCCAACCGACGCCCCTGGAGATGGGACCGCTCGCCTTCGCGAAGGGGATCGACACCTGGCGGCGGGTCGCCCACCTCCCCTTCAGCAAATTCGACGACTCGTACGATCGGGGTATCGCGGAGGCGCTCCGGGCGGGCAGGGTGACGATCGACGAGAGCCCCTTCGAGCTCGGAGAGGTGAGCTTCCATCACACCCGCTGTCTGCACACCGCCGGACCCAACCGGACCTCGCTCGCGCGCATGGCGCTCGCGACCACCTACCTCGAGGCCGGAGCCCGCCTCGTCGATTCGCCGACCCTGATCAGCGGCGACTTCGAGAAGTTCGTGCACGGAGTCGCGCCGGGCGATCCCATCGAGAGCCACCTGAACCCGGTCCTCTACGACCGGAAGTCGAGGCCCGCGCGATGAGCGGGGAAGCTGGAGACACCAGCGATCGGAGTCTCGCGCATTGGAGCGATGCCGGGCGTGCCGAGATGGATGCCTTCTACCAGGTGGCGACCCTCGACTACCGGGAGCTCGCGCGCGCCTGGGACTGGGACGCCTTCCTGCGCGAGCGCGCGGCGACGCGGTCGCCCGTTCGCATCCTCGACGTGGCCTGCGGGAGCGGAAAGTTCCCCGCCGCGCTGCGCGCCCACACCCGGCTCGGCACGCTCGAGGGATCCCCGCTCGTGCTGGACCTGCTCGATCCGAGCGCCTTCTCGCTGCGCGAGGCGCGAGCCTCTCTCTCGCCTCCGATGGTCGGAGGACGCGACTTCGAGTGCGTGCTGCAGGAGCTTCCCGCCGAGGCCCGGGGCTACGACGTGGTCTGGGCCGTCCACGCCCTCTACGCGTTGCCCGAAGCCGAGCTGTCTGCCGGAGCCGAGGCCTTCCTGCGCGCCCTCGCACCGGACGGCCTGGGCTTCGTCGCACACGCCGCGCAATCGGCACACTATCTGGCCTTCTACGAGAGGTATCTCTCCCGCTTCCGGCCCGACGGGACGCCCTACACCAGCGCCGAAGCGGTGGCAGGAGCCTTCCGCGACGCGGGCGTCCGGGTCGAGGTGCTTCCGCTCTCCTACGAGCAGATCATCGACGACGGGACGGTCCTCGAGGGATTCCTGCAGCGCTGCGTCTTCGATTCGGGGTTGAGTCTCGCCGCCATGCGCCGAGACGCGGTCCTCGGCGCCTACCTCGAGGAACGACGAGACGAGAGCGGCCGCTTCCGTTTCCGGCAGGACGTCTCGATGATCTTCATCCGTCGATGAGGAAGACGTCGACGGGATGGGCGACCCGGTTTCGGCCCCCGTCCTCCACGGCGATCAGACGCAGATAGCGGTCGACGAGTTCGAGCACGGCCGGGGGAAGGCGCTGGCTGTCGATCTGGACGATGAAGTCCCGCAGCGCTCGCCCGACCTCGGGATCGCGATCCAGGAACGGGGTCACTTCGACCGTTGCCTCGAGCCGCCCCCGCTCGTAGCGCCAGCCCCAACGGTCGAGCAGCTCTGCGAAGTCTTCGGCGAAGAATGTGGGCCGCGCGTACTCCTTGTTCCAGAAGCGGACGGAGAGGGCGTTGAGCGCCTCGCACGGCGCCTGGAACACGACCAGGCGGCCCCCCGACCCCAGCAGCTTGCGGGCCTTCTCGAGGGCCGCCGCGGGATCGGACATGTAGTAGAGGCAATGGACGAAATGGATCAGATCGAAGCTGCCGTCGGTCTCGAAGGCCTCGAAGCTCGCGGGAACCACCTCGGCGCCGACACCCGACAGCGCGGCCCGTTGGAACGAACGCTCGAAGACCTCGCACTCCACCCGATTCGGATTCACTCCGACGTAGCGGAGCTCGGCCGTCCGCGGCGCGAGCCGTGCCGCGACCGGAACGTCGAGCATCCCGCTCCCGCAGCCGACGCTGAGCACGCGAAAGGGGGAGTCGGATCGTAGGGTCGGGGCGATCTGTTCGGCGAACCACCCGATGATTCGCTGGCGCTGGTCCGAGCGCCCCTCGTAGATCGCATGGGTTTCGAGGAACCGTGCCTCGTCGAGCGGGGTGAGCTCTTCCACGCGGGACAGGGCCTCTTCGAGTCGGGCGAGCAGTCGTGCCCGCTCCTGCGGTTCGAAGGCGGAGGGCGTATGGGTCGACAAGAGAACTCCCTGGTCCTGGTGGGCCTGCCAGACGGTGGGAGCTTGCAACGGCTCGAACGACGCCTGAATGTGTAGGTGTGGGGGATCGGGATAGTGCCCGAGCGAGGTGCACTCCGCCAGCCGTCGGCGCAAGCGAGGCAAGCGGTGCGACTCCCCCGCACGCGGCATTGCCCCGGAGCGATACCCGAACCAGACTCGGCGGCGTGCGCGCATGGTTCCACGCCGATGTCCCCTTTGGCCCGCGGCGCGTGCCCTTCTTCTACGGATGGGTGGTGGTCGCAGTGGCCACCTTGGGGGTGCTCTTCAGCGTCCCCGGCCAGACGATGGGCGTGAGCGTCTTCACCGATTCCCTGCTCGAGGCGACGGGCCTGGGCCGTCTCGCCTTCTCGAATGCCTACCTCCTCGGAACGCTGGGCTCCGCCGTGTTGCTTCCAAGAGCGGGCGCCTGGGTCGATCGCGTGGGCGTGCGGCCGGCCGCCCTGGCCGCAGCGATCGCGCTCGGGACGGTCGTCGGCCAGTTGTCGCCGGCCGGCCATCTGGCTCGCGCAGCGGGCACGGTAACCGCGGTGGGCACGGGTGGCGCTGATGCGGGTGCTGCTGTCGCGCCTGCCGGGCGGGCTTGCCGTAGCGAGCGTCGGAGCCTGCGCC
>CAYYUT010000529.1:0-2865 GCA_964474935.1 uncultured Spirochaetales bacterium | reverse complement strand
GACCTCCCAGTCGAACTGCTGAACGACCTCGATGCCCACCGTCTTCTGGCCCTCGATGCGCAGGCTGTTCATCGAGTTGGCGAGGTAGAGTCCGTCGCGCGAAGCCACCTGCTTGACGATCTCCATGCAGCCGTCGAAATCGGTGTCCAGGGCGAACACGATGGCGCCGTTCGCCACCGGCTGGATGAGCTGGGCGACGGACACCTTGCCCCGCGGCAGGAAGACCACGGCCGGGATCCCGGCGGCGGCCGCGTTGGCCGAGAGCGCGGACGATGTATAGGCGGTCGACGCGCAGGCCACCGCCCGGATCGGTTTCCCGCGCGCGATCATCTCCTTCACCATCGACACGAGCACGGTCATCCCGAGATCCTTGAACGATCCGGTGTGCGAGTTGCCGCAGAGCTTGATCCAGAGCTCGTCGACGCCCACCTGCTGGCCGTATCGCTCGGCCCAGAAGAGGTTCGAATGGCCCTCGTACATGGATACGACGTTCTCGTTGTCGATCTCGGGACAGACCCACTCCTTCTAGCCCCAGACCCCCGAGCCGTAGGGCCAATCGGTCTTGTGGGCGCGCTCCTCGAAGATGGCTTTCCACTCCCGTGCCGACGTCTTGCGAAGCTCGTCCATGTCGTGGACGACCTGGAGAAGCGCGCCGTCGCGGGCGGTGTAGACGACTTCGTCCAGCGGGTAGCGCTCCGAAGGGTCGTGGATGCTCTCGAAGCGCGCGGCGTAGCGGGGCTTGTCGGACATGGCTAGAGCTCCTGCTCGACGCGCACGATCCTCGTGGGCGCCGGGGTCTCGGACAACGCGTCGATCGCGTCGATCGCCCTGCGTACATCGGCCTCGCGCGCCGGATGGGTGAGCACGATCACCGGGACCGCTCCGATCGCCTCCGCCCTTCCCTTCTGAATCACCGATTCGATGCTGATGTCGTGTTCGCCGAGCGCCCCGGCGATGTGCGCGAGCACGTTCGGCCTGTCGACTGCGGTGAAGTGGAGGTAGTAGCGTCCGAAGAGCTCGCCGAGCGGAACCAACGGGCGTGGTCTCAGCGCGCTCGAGGCATACGAGAGCGGGGCCACGCGACCGGCGCCGCCGCGACGGATCTCGCGGGCGAGTTCCATTGCGTCGGCCACCACCGCGCTCGCCGTGGGCATCTGGCCAGCTCCGGCCCCATAGAAGAGCGTCGACCCCACCGCGTTGCCGTGCACCGCGATCGCGTTCATGGCTCCGTCGACCTTCGCGAGCAGGCTCTCGGCGGGGAGCAGGGTCGGATGCACCCGGGCCTCGATCGGATCGGTCTCCGCGTCGCCGCGGGCCTTCGCGATGCCGAGCAGCTTGAACCGGTAGCCCAGCTCCTCGGCGGCCTCGAAGTCGACGGGCGTCAGATCCTGGATGCCTTCGGTGGGAATCTCCTTGAAGGTCAGCTCGGCGCCGAAGGCCATGCCGACGAGCAGGGTCAGCTTGTGAGCGGCGTCCGTGCCGTCGACGTCGAAGGTCGGGTCGGCCTCGGCGTAGCCGAGCTCCTGGGCTCGCTTCAGCACCGCCTCGAACGGCTCGCCCGTCTTCTCCATCTCGGTGAGGACGTAGTTGGTGGTGCCGTTCATGATCCCGTGCACCGACTCGACCCGGTTCGCCGCCAGCCCCTCACGCACCGACCGGAGGATCGGGATGCCCCCGCCGACACTGGCCTCGAAGGCCACGTCCACGGCATGCTTCGAGGCTGCGGCGAAGATCTCGGCGCCATGGAGCGCGAGCAGCGCCTTGTTGGCCGTCACGACGTGCTTCCCGGCGGCGATCGCATCGAGGATCAGACGCCGTGCGGTGTCGTAGCCGCCGATCAACTCGACGACGATCTGCACGTCCGGGCTCCGCACCAGGGCGTCAGCATCGGCGTCGAAGTGGATGCCGTCGAGATCGATCCCGCGATCCGTAGCCGTGTCGAGGTCGGCGATCCGCACCACCCGCAGCGGGAACCCCAGGCGCTCGGCGATCACCCGGGCGTTCTCCTCGAGCACGCGCACGACCCCGGTACCGATGGTTCCGAGGCCGATCACTCCGATCCCGACCGGCGCGCCGTCGCCCGACTGCACCCTCATTCTCCGTGCCGGAGGAAGCGCCGGATCCCCCGGACGGCCTGGCGGATGCGATGTCGGTTCTCGACGAGCGCGAAGCGCACGTAGCCCTCCCCCGACTCGCCGAATCCAACGCCCGGCGATACCGCCACCTTGGCCTCCTGGAGAAGCAGCTTCGAGAACTCGAGCGATCCGAGGCTCCGGTAACGCTCGGGAAGTGGGGCCCAGACGAACATCGTGCCGAGGGGCTTCTCGATCTTCCAGCTCCCCGGGCCCGGCGCGCCCAGCCCGTCGATCAGCGTGTCGCGACGCGCGTGGTACTCGGCGGCGGCCTCGTCGACGCAGTCCTGGGGACCGCGTAGCGCCGTGATGGCGCCGATCTGGATCGGCTGGGGGATACCGTAGTCGAGGTAGCTCTTGATCCGGGTGAGGGCGTGGATCATCTCGCGGTTGCCGCAGGCGAAGCCCACCCGCCACCCGGCCATCGAATGGCTCTTCGAGAGCGAGATGAACTCGATCGCCACGTCTCGCGCGTCGGGCACCTCGAGGATGCTCGGCGGCTTGTAGCCGTCGAAGCAGATCTCGGCGTAGGCGAAGTCGTGCAACACCATCAGGTCGTGCTGACGCGCGAACTCGACGATGCGCTCGAAGAAGGCGCGGTCGACGACCATCGTCGTCGGATTGTGTGGGAACGACAGGATCAGCATCTTCGGCTTCGGCCAGGTCCGATGGATGGCGTCCTCGAGATTGGCGATGAAGTCCGAATCGGGCGTCAGGGGCACGGTGCGCAGAT
>CAYYUT010000528.1:0-2865 GCA_964474935.1 uncultured Spirochaetales bacterium | reverse complement strand
GGGCCCAGGGTACCCGATCGGCTCCGCCGGGCGGTGGCGGGCCTGCCGACCTCCGCGCGGGCTCGCGTCGTGGGAGCGGTCACCGAAAGGTCACCGGAGGCGACTTGACCCGTCCGAGCCCGGCGTCGACAATCGGCGCGCGGAGGTGGCGGACCCATGCGGAGCGATGTGGTCGGAGAAGGCGCCCGACGGATCGCGGGGCCCGAGGTGGGTGCGTCCGGTGTGGAGCGCCGCGAGTTCCTGAAGGGCCTGGTGGCGCTCGGCGCCGGCGGCCTGCTCGCCGCGACCCTCGGAACCGGAGGTCGGGCGTCGGCCGCGGGGACGATGTCTTCGGCCTTCCCGGACGGCGTCAAGTCGGGCGATCCGCTTCCCGACGGGAGCGTCATCTGGACCCGCGTCCCGGCTCCGCTCGACGGTGCCCCGGTGCCGGTGCTCTGGCTGGTGTACGAGGACGAGTCCGAGCGGCGTGTGGTGCGCGGCGGCATCGAGCAGGTCGACGACCGGCTCGGCCACGCCTGTCGGGTGCGGGTGCGCGGGCTCCGGCCGGATCGCTGGTACCACTACGTCTTTCACGCACAGGGTGGACACACGATCTCGGGCCGCCTCCGCACGGCGCCCCTTCCCGGCGCGACGCCCGACCGTCTCCGCTACGCCTTCGCGAGCTGCCAGCAGCGGACGGCGAGTCGCTACGTGGCGCACCGGGCGATCGCCAACGACGACGTCGACTTCCTGATGCACCTCGGCGACTACATCTACGTGAGCGATACCGGCGACACGACGCTCGACCGCTACCGCGACCGCTGGCGGATCTTCCACAGCAACCCGCTGCTCCAGGAGCTGCATGCGCGCGTTCCCCTGGTGGCGATGTGGGACGACGGCGAGTTCTACAACGGGGTCGACCGCACCGGTCCGCCCGAACGGCTCGAGGCCGCCAAGCGCGCCTGGTTCGAGCACATGCCGCTCGAGCCGGGTCCCGACTTCCGCTCCTATCGTCGCTTCTCGTGGGGCCGCCTCGGCGAGGTCTTCATGATCGACGTGCGCTCGTATCGCGATCCGGAGGTGCCGGCGAACGTGCCGCCCCTGATTCCCGGGATCGACCCGCTCGCGGGCCAGGATTCGAGCCTGCCGTCGGGCCGCGCGATGTTCGAGCCCGGTCGCACCACCCTCGGCGCCGAGCAGCAACGCTGGCTCGAGCGGAGCCTGCGACGCTCGCGCGCCGCCTGGAAGTTCATCGGGAACCCCTACAACATGAACCCCTGGAAGCTCGTCGATCGGAGCGATACCGAGGGCGCCGGCGAGGGCGTCTACATCTCGAACGAGGCCTGGGACGACTACCAGGCCGAGCGGCGCGAGTTCCTGGCCTTCGTCGACCGCGCGCGCATCGAGAACGTGGTGGTCACCAGCGGCCACACCCACTTCTACCTGGCGAGCGAGCTCCAGCCCCAACACGACGACCCGACGTCACCCGTGGTGGCCTTCGATTTCGTGACGGGCTCGCTCACCGCCGACCCCGATCCGCGGACGATCGCGCCCATCACGGTGCTCCGGATCGGCGAGGCGATCATGCGCGACAACAACGCGCCCTACCTCAAGCACGTGGATCTGGTGGAACAGGGCTATGCGCTGGTGGATGTGACGCCCGAGGAAGCGATCGTCGAGTTCCGGGGCATCGACACCTTCGACGAGAACGCCGAGCCGTATACCTTCGCGCGGTTCCGGGTGCGGGACGGCTCGCGCGAGCTCGAGACCCTACCGGTATGATCTGGGTTCGATGTGGGTTCGATGTGGGTCTGATGTGGATCCGATCCGCGCCTGATCCCGGCCCGAGCGCGGTCGGATTCTGGTCCGATGCGGGCGGGGGGCGCGGCCGGATCCCGGTCTAGCAGGAGGCCCCGGCGCCCGGCCGCGTGGGGCCCCGCCGCACGACGCAGAGGGCGAGGCCCGCGAGGAGCAGGCTCGCCGCGCCCGGCTCGGGCACCAGCTCGAGCTCGAACTCGAAGCTCGCGAGCGCGGACGAGGACGTCTCGAGGATGTCGGCCGCGGCGTCGGCGGTAGCGAAGACCAGGAGCTCGTACTCGAAGCCGGATTCGAGCGTCCCGCTCTCGTCCACCAGGTCGACCTCGCCGAGGTCGCTCACCAGGGGATCGAGCGCAACGGACACCAGCTCGTCGAGCGTGTCGAGATTGGTCAGGGTGATCTGGGCCGAGGCGAAGCCGTCGTCCGAGAAGCCGGCCGTGAGGAGTCCGGTGAGCAGGAAGTCGGCGGTCTCGTCCACCTCGAAGGTGAGTCGGAAGAACGAGTCGCCGAAGGCGGTGGCGAAGCCGTCCTCGGCGCTCGCGTCGGCGATGGCCTCGGCCGTTCCCGACCCCCAGAGCTTGTCGTCGAGGATCATCGAAGCCTGATCAGCGCTCGCCTCGCCCGTGGCACCGGCGGTGGGAGCCAGCGCGTCGACCTCGACGTCGAGCGGCTCGAAGCCGAGCGCACCGTCGCCGTTGCTCTGGGTGCTGTTCTGGGGCGGGGCGTCGGCGGTGGCGTCGGCCAGGATCGTCCGGTCCTGGCTCGTCGGCAGGATGCTGGCGGCCCGTGCGGGGGTGCTGGCAGCGAGCAGCACGGCGACACAGGCGATCACGGGGCGGACAGCAGGGTCGAACAGGCGCAAGGGGGCACTCCACGCGGCCCCTTCCCGATCTGTGTGGTTGCCGGGCCACGCGTGTGTCAAATCCCCCTGCCGAGTCGCCCGCGTGGCGGGTCAGGTCGCGGGCCCGCTGCCCCCTGGGTGCGGCAGTCGGCCCCCGGCGGGCACACGGTCCGCGGCCCGCCGCCTGGCTCGGATCGTGCGCACGGCCCGGCGCGGCGCGCGCTCGC
>CAYYUT010000527.1:956-2869 GCA_964474935.1 uncultured Spirochaetales bacterium | reverse complement strand
CCCCCCCCCCGCGGCCCCCCCTGGCCTCCCCCCGGCGGCCGCGCGGTCGGCCGCCGGCCTCGCGAGCAGCCGCGCCCGGAAGGCGCCGAATGGGTTGCGGTTTCCCGCGCGGAGCCAGGATGCGCCGGCGTGCCGCACGCCGCGCCGCGGCGGACGGTTTCCCGACGGCCGGCGGCGGTCGGCCGTCGGTCAGTGAGCCGGCGGCTCGGGGCTCGGGTCGCCGGGCGAGCCGCCGGGCTCGCCCAGGCGTCGCAGGCGCTCGAAGGGATAGATCCCGGTGGTGTGGCCGTCGCTCCAATCGATCTGGATCGCGTAGCGGCCGACGCCGCGGATCTCGACGGGGTGCACGTCCTCGGGGATGGTCCCCGGGTCGAGGCGGCCTTCGCCGGTCCACTCGTCGACGCACTGGGCGCAGGCGCAGGCCATCCGCAGGGCCCGCACGTCGAAAACCGTGCGGGCGCCGTCCCGCCAGGTGATCGCGAGCCGGCGCGGACCGTCCTGGCGGATCTCGGCCGGCGTCGTCCGGATCGACTCACTCATGCCACCAGGGTAGCGGCTCGCCCCCACGGCCGAGCTAAGGTCCGGCCCATGCAATCGAACGACACGATCGCGATCGTCGGGGGCACCGGCGACCAGGGTCTCGGGCTCGCCCTCCGCTTCACACGCGCCGGGCGCCGCGTGGTGATCGGTTCCCGCAAGGCCGAGCGCGCCGTCGAGGCCGCGGCCGAGGTGCGGAAACGCGTTCCCGACGCCGACGTCGAGGGCTTCGAGAACAGCCAGGCCGTGGCCGGCGCCCCGATCGTGATCCTCTCGGTTCCCTTCGAGCACACCGCCAGCACCGTGAAGGGCCTGCGCGAGGCGCTCGCCGAAGGCCAGATCCTGGTGTCTATGGGCGTCCCGCTGGCCACTGCGATCGGCGACGGGGCGGTCCGGACGGTCGGGGTCTGGCAGGGATCGTGTGCCGAGCTCGTGGCCGGGCTGTTGCCGGCGGGCGTCGAGGTGGTGTCGGCTTTCCAGAACGTCTCGGCGCACCGTCTCACGGATCTCGAGCACCCGGTCGAGTGCGACGTGGTGGTGTCGGGCCGGCCCGAGCCGCGCCGTGCCGTGATGGCGCTCTGCCCGCTCGTCGAGGGACTGCGCGCTGTCGACGGCGGCCCGCTCGCCAACGCCCGCTACGTCGAGGGGCTCACCGCGCTCCTCATCGGGATCAACATCCGCCACAAGCTCCCGGAAGGCTCGGGCATCCGCTTCACCGGCCTGCCGGAATAGTCGACGTACCCGCCGACGCGCCGGCCCCGTCGAGCCCTGCGACCGTCGCTTGTGCCGCTCGCGCGCCAGCCGCCGGGGCCTCATCGGCCACGCGTCCGCCATCGCCGGGTGCGCGCCAGTCGAGCCTCTTCCCCACCCGGTCTCTTGCCGCGATCCGGCGGACCCAGGCCACTTGTTCCGAGTTCCTCGATCGAAACTCGGCACGCTCGAGCTCGATTCGCCGCTGATGGACGGCGAAGGGCTCGTCGCCAAGACGCCGACCGAAGTCGCTCGGCACGTCGACCGCTTGCGTGATCTCGGGAACGATGCGTCCCAGAACCAGGTGCCCCGTGGCTTCGGTGTAGTGGGAATGGTCTCGGTAGTATCGCGACGACTCGAGGATCGGCTGGGTCGTGATCGAGTTGTATCCGGAGAAATCCCAGATCTCGGCGCCATGCAACGCGGAGAGGCGAGCGAGATTCTGCTTCCAGGCCTCGAACTCGTCCCAGAGTCCGAGCGCATCGACCGTCTCCCAGTGGAGCGCGTGGGCCGGAGACACGAAGGTCACGACGCGCGTTCCCGTCTCGCGCAGGCGCTCGACCAACCGCACGAAAACGGCGTACACCTCCGGCGTCACCGCGCAGTCGCTCAGCCCTCCCAACACG
>CAYYUT010000527.1:0-946 GCA_964474935.1 uncultured Spirochaetales bacterium | reverse complement strand
ACCCGCTTCTTCGATTAGACGCTCTAGTTCTCCGGCTCGCGCAGGCGCGTGAGCATCCGCTCGAAATCGGAGTACTCCTCCGGCGTCACCGAGAAGTCGCTCAGCCATCGCCTCACGTAGTTTCCGATGCGATGCTCGATGTCCTCGTGGCGTGGAACCGGACGGGGCGCGATGGCCTCCCCGTAGTATCCATCCGCGCGGAAGTCGCTCCGATGTGCACCGTCGGAGGGGCCCTGCCTCGTCAAGTTGTCCTTCACGGTCGCAATGCTGTCCCGAAGCGCGCTCGCCGAGAAGAACGCCTCGGTCCAGTAGGGGAGCAGCGAGCGTCCGCCCAGCTTCTCGTAGTCGACCCCTTCGAAGGTCTGCTCGGCGGCGTTGAAGCTGAACAGGTCTGCACCGAAGATCACGAGGTCGGGACGCGTGTTGGCCAGGGCGTGGTCGATGAAGAGCAAGGCTTCTCTCATACGTAGATTCGAGAGCCCGAGGTTGTAGGTCTCCCGCTGGGCCGCCTCCTTCAGGCGTCGTGGATCCATTCCTCGCAGAATCCGCGAGGTGCCGACGAGCAGGATCTGCGGACGGCGGCGTATGATGTCCGCGGCCTTGGTGCGCCTCATGTGGCTCTCGATCGATCCCCGGCGAGCGTTGACCTTTTCCAGGGTGAAGAACCGATGGATGCCATAGGGATCCACCGTGCCCGAGACGGCTCCGATCGCGCCGAGGGCCGCCACCATGGTGACGAGGATCGTCCGTATGTAGCCGCTCACGGACTGGCCTCCCTTCGCAAGAGCAGTTCGACGTCTGCGTGTGACGGCGACCCGCGCAGCGAGTCCGAATGCGCACTGGCCATGCCAGCCGCGCAGTCATCCGATGCGATCCCGGCACAGCGGGCTGGGGGCGACCCGAGACGCGGGCGCCGGGCCGCGGCGCGGCGGCTCGCGGCGCGGCG